>CBFGNP010000078.1:0-10418 GCA_965650095.1 uncultured Pedobacter sp.
AGTTTTACTTCCCGTAGACTCGAAGTTCATCAGCGGACTGGCTGCCCAAAGATAATTTTTACCCAAATAGCCCAGGGCCATAATTTTATTAATGCGTAATTGGTTCTTCCCAAAAGTCTGGACTCCAGCTGTGGTATTATCCCAGTTAACAGGTAAAAGATTTGCGGCTTCCCTTAAATCCTGAGCAGCTTTTTCAGCACATTCCTGATACTTTAAACGAGGTAACCGCAGTTGTTCGTCTGAAGGTAATACGCGGTCTACATATGGTAAACCGCCGAAATACTGCATCAACATAAAATGAAACCATCCCCTGAAAAACAGCAGCTGTCCTTTAATTAGATTACGTTCTTCATCGGTTGCATTCACCATTAGGTCCATGTTTTCTAAACCCAGATTGGCTTTACGAATTCCATACCAGGCCAAAGGGTACAGTCCTTTCGTCATCCTGTCATTATTGGTGTTTGCATTTGCATTGTCCATGAATCCAGCACCCCAACCATCAAACTCTCTCTGCCAACCCCAAAAATCACCATTGTCGATTTTATTCACGATGTGAAAATTCTGTACGGTGGACTGGATCTCATCTTCCCCCCAGTTCCAGCTATTCGTCCAGTAGCGGTTGGTGAAATCGGGGATACAGTTATAGAGCTCTTCTGTGAACCCCTGGAAGCTACGAAAATCTTTAAACGCAGTTTCTGCCGAGACAACGGCTTCAGGATCTCTGTCTAAATATTTTTTACAGGAAACCATTCCGGTCGCAGACCAAACGATTCCTATGAATAATATACTTTTTATATAATTTTTCATAACGATCTTTATTAGAAGGTGATATTCATACCTAGGTTATAGCGTTTTACGGTAGGGTAAGCACCCTGAGATGCCCAGCCCTGCCCGCCGGCGCCCTGATAATTGGCTTCCCTGTCATCAGGCATCTTTGTCCAGACATGAAGGTTATTTCCATTAACGTATACCCTTAAACTGGAAACTCCTGCTTTTTTAATCCAGTCTTGTCTAAAAGTATAGGCGATCTCCGCATTTTTTAACCGCAGATAAGATGCATCGAACATGTACCGATCTGCGGTGTAATAACCAGCAGGTGTAGATTCCCAGCGGGGTAATGGACTATCCGCACCGGTGTTATCTTTTGACCAGTATGACCCTTCATCGTAGGCAACCGTATTTTTGCCTGAAAAAGAGCCAAGAACTACCTGACGGGTAACATTATTGACCCCATAAAACTGGGCGAATACGCTAAAACCTTTCCAATCGAAACCGATTGTCGCATTATATGTATTTTGAGGAGCTCCGGAGTAACCATACGGAATATTGTCATTTGCGTCAATAACTCCATCTGCGTTGTAATCAATGATCATAAAATTACCTGGAAGTTTCTGATCATTATTTGTGTCGTGCATCGTACTCGCATAAAGCTCATCCCAGGTATTGTAATAGCCCTGGCTGACATAAGAATAGGCCTGGCCAATCTGTTTATCAATAGGTTTTGAATAAAGCGGCAAAAGTTCGGCTACATCCGCATTGACTACTTTGTTCTTAGCATGGGTATAATTGATATTTGACCACAAACGAAGGTCGCTGCCTATTTTCTTACTGATCCGGATATCAAATTCAAATCCTCTCGACCGTACCTTCCCTACATTAAAGGTAGGGGGTTGCGCACCATAATAGCTTGGCACAGCACGACTTGAACCAGTCAGGATATTGCTCCTATCATCCTGGAAAAAATCTATACTTCCGCTAATCGCATCCTGAAAAAAACCAAAGTCAAGCGCAATGTTCTTTTTCACTACAGTTTCCCAGCGCACAGTTGGATTGCCAATACTTGACTCCCTATACCAATTATAAGGACTTTGTTCTGCAGACTCACCGGTAATTCCCAACGGTGCAGTACCACCAAAAGCCCAATTGGTTAAAAAGGCAAATCTGGGCGCACCGAAGTCATCACCAATCTCTCCATAAGACCCCCGCACTTTAAATCTGTTAATGAATTTTAGAGGCTTCATAAATTTCTCTTCGGATATCATCCAGCCAAGTCCTCCGGACGAAAAGAAATCAAACCGAAAATCCGGTCCGAATTTCTCAGTTCCATTGTATGCGCCATTGTACTCGATACTGTATTTTCCGGCATAATTATACGTTGTACGAAACACCCAGTCTTCCCTGTACATGGGAATGATACTGCCTGTTGCAGTCTGGTCCCGGCTCCATAAGCCCATAGCAGTGAAATTATGTTTATCGGCTACAGTTTTTGTATAATTTAATTGCAGTTGAGAGAACATTCTGCGAAATGTGGCGCCATCATTGACACTACCTGTCCTGGTAGCCCATCTTGTACTCTCCCTCCATTCTAACTCAGTGGAAGCATCTTTAGTTTGTGAATAAGATACTACGCCCGTTTCAGGATCGATATACTTACTGAGTGTCCCGTTATTTCTATCATCTATACCGCGTTCATTCTCGATGAAAGTATTATCAATTGACAAGGTACCCTTAAAATTCAGTCCTTTTAAGATTACACCCAGATCCTGGTCAAGTGTAAAGTCCGTAGTGATCCTGGAAGTTGTAATTTCCTGTAAGCCCGTTGTAGCTAATATTCTTGCAGAGTTGAGGCTCTGTTGCTCATTAGGTTTATAATAACCCCATGAACCGTCGGCATAGATCGGCAAATATAGGTTAGGAGCGGCAGAATATGCAGCTGTCCAAGTATTATACGGATTTACGTCTATCCAGGGTCTGTTTGAAAGTCCTCTGGAGCCTGCAATGTTTGCTCTGAACACTGTCGTGGGCGTCAATTGAAAATCCAGGTTACTGCGCACGTTTAATCTTTTAAAACTATAGCCTCCTTCGTATCCCCTGTTGTTCTGAAACCTTCGGAAGAGGTCACCCTCATCCAGATAATCAACTGAGGAGAAGTATTTCACAAACGGCGTCCCGCCGCTGACATTTAGGTTCGCATTATAAGACATCGCATTGTCTCTGAACAACGTGTTTACCCAATCTACGTTTGGATAGCGCTCAGCCTCTTCCAGATTGGCAGGAGAACGATATTTAAGCATTACATCTTCAGGAAGGTAAGAAGTCCAGGCTCCCGGCTTTAATGCCAGTTCATACTCTATGGTACGGTTACGCACCTTAAACATGTCATATGAATCAAGCTTTCCAGGGAGTTTCGACGCAGATTTCATTACCGTGTTTGCAGATGCCCTGATCTCTGCTTTTCCTTCACGGCCTCTTTTTGTCGTGATCAGAATTACCCCATTTGCCCCCTTCACGCCGAATACGGCCGTCGCAGAGGCATCTTTTAAAACAGAAACAGAAGCTACTGAACTGATATCAATGTTGTTCATGGAACGCTCCACGCCGTCGACCAGGATCAATGGACTAGAATTATTCCAGGTACTGCGGCCGCGTATGAGGATTTGGGGGTCTTCCTCACCCGGCATTCCCGTACTCGCTGTCGTAATTACCCCCGGCAAATTTCCAGTTAAAGCTGCGCCTAAGGAGGTAACACCACCGGTTCGTTCCAAAACCTCGCTGGTTGTTTGTGTAATTGCACCAACAACACTTTCTTTTTTTTGTGTTCCGTATCCAACAACGACAACCTCGCCTAATTGTTCGTTATCATCCTTCATGACGACTTTTACGGTTGTCTTGCCTATGACATTGACATCCTGTGTCTTCATACCGACATAGCCAATAGTAAGTATGTTCCTATTAGCAGGTACATCAATAGAAAAGGCTCCGTTCGAATTGGTCTGCACCTTAACATTAGTTCCTTTGACGGTAATGGTGGCCCCGCTTAGTGGATTTTGTTGGTTATCGATCACAGTTCCCTTCATGGTTTTCCGTTGCTGCGCTGCAACGGGATCAATCAAAAGAACGATAATCATTAAGGTTAGATAAATTACAGGTAACAGCTGCTTATATCCACGATAATTGTGGTGCGCATTATTACCCACTTTGGTATTTTTTTCCATTATTTAAAATCATTTAAAGAGAAATAGAATTTGGATAATTAAATACAGGCCCTAATTGGATATGGAATCATAAAACTGTATTTGTTAGCTGTTACGCTCAAATGAGGACGGAATTCTTCCTCCGAATAGTTGTAGTTTTTTGTCATAAGATGTGGTTTATAGTTGGTTATGGTAATATCATCCCGTACAAATCGGATAATTCCGGTACGTGCAATTTCTTTTTGTTTTAACTAGGCGTTCGCATTAATTTTTTATATTCAATTAATCGAATATAGGACTACGGTCATTTTTAGTATAGCACAATTGTTTAAATTTATATGCAGAATGTTCAATCACTCTAAAACCGCCTAAAAAAGACATAAAGCACTGATTTTAAATAAAATAACATTTTTCAAACCTTGTAACCGAACATTTAATTCCATTTGGCATCTGCTTATAAGGACACAGTTAAAAAGAGGGTGATTAGATGCTGTTTAATGCCATTTCAGCTATTTCCTGTACAAATGGCTTAGCTTTATACTGACGATCGAACCATAAAGGGTAATCCTTACGGCCCGGAACCGGCCAATTATTTTTCCAGGAATCACCATCTGTAACTCCCCAAAGCGTAACCCTGCTAATTTTCTCCTGATGTTTTAAAAATAATTTGAAGAAGTCAACATACCGGTTTCTTAACTTTGTTCCAATTGCGTCTGGTAATCCATCGGCATAAGGATTTATTTCCTTTTTATATGCATAATTCTGGCTAACGTCTGCTCCCATGTTAGGCCTGGGACTTGGTAATACGGTAACATCCAATTCGGTAATCATTACATGAGCCCCGGTAGCAAAAAAAGCCAGCATACTTTTTTCAAAATCCCCAATAGCCGGATAGTCCAAACCTAAATGGCCCTGCATCCCAACCCCTGCGACTTTTATGCCTGCATTCTTTAGCTTCATTAACATGTTAACTACCCCCTTACGCTTTCCTTCAAGTGCCATTGAAAAATCGTTATAATAAAGTTCAGCCGAAGGATCAGCAGCATGTGCAAATTCAAAGGCCAGGCGAATAAAGTCTTCACCAATGATGTTGTAGAATTTACTTTTTCGGAAAGAACCATCATCCAATATCGCTTCATTAACCACATCCCATCCTTTGATGCGGCCCTTATAACGGGAAACAACAGTAGTAATATGGTTTTTCATCCGTTTTATAAGTACTTCCCGAGACACGTCCTTACCTGCAGAATCGACAAAAAACCATTTAGGTGCTTGCGAATGCCATATCAAAGTGTGTCCGGTAATAAACATATTGTTTTTTGTCCCAAATTCGACAAACCTATCGGCATCGCTGAATTGAAACCGTCCTTCTACGGGTTGCAGAGACATACTTTTCATACAATTTTCCGCAACTATTGAACTGAACTGTGACTTGACAATATTTACAGCAGCCGTATCTCTACCCCAGATCTGTCGGGTATTTAAAGCGACGCCGATATGAAACTTGTTTTTAAAAGCATCTTTAAGTGGAATATTTCCAAACTTATGGCCTTTCTGGTCGGATATGTGGAAATAATCAAAATCAGCATAACCACCAACCTGCTTTTTCGCATAGTTAAATAATGCAAAACGATAGCCCATAAAATGAGGAATGGTATAGGTCATTTTTAAGGGATTTCCTAAGGCTTCCCACACCTTCCCATCCAGGCTATAAAAGAAACTGGCGATATCCCGTCTTTGCGCAAAGTCACATTCGACCTTGAGATAAACCTTATGCTGACGGACTTTGATCCGTTTACCTCTTACAGGTCGGCCAGTTCCGGCATCAATGACGATGATGTAGTTGTCATTCCCTTCCCGTTCAATGCCGATCAGTCCATAATTTTTCTGTAAGATCCCCAGCCCTGTAAAATCACCATCCTTCAGGTTGGCAATATCGACTGCGGTTGATCCGGCCGAAAACGGGCCAATTGTCCTTTGCGTCAACGTATTTCTGGCCAACAGAAAATTGGTATCGATTCTTCCAGTTTGCAACCTCAGGTAACCTGTTCTGTTCTTTACCGACCAAAGTTTCGCTTCAGGCTGATGGTTCCATTGCCAGGCCAATGGCAAATCGGCCTCACCCGGCTTGCGGCTAAACTCGTCTGAGGCTACTATTCCAGGGATCAGACTCGAGTTTTGCGGCAAATTCAGCTTTTCCGGAACTTTCGCATCGGCTCCCAATATGGGCCAGCCACCTTGCCATTTCACTGGCACCAGATAAGGAATCCGCCCCACTGCTCCGAAATCGCGGAACAGATAGGCGTACCATTCTCCATTAGGCATATCGATCAGACCACCCTGTGCCACGCCAATATCTTGCAGGCCGACTTTACCTTCATAGGGCCCAGTTATTTTATCTGCCCGATGTATGACTACAGTCCGCATCCCTCCTCTCGGCCAGGTGATGTTAAAAAGGTAATATTTACCTTTTATTTTAAACAATTGTGAGCCTTCCGCCGGCAGGCCAATCCCCGTTCCTGAAGGAAGACTTGCATCTTCTATAATGACACGCTCGGGTACATCCGTGTTGACACCTGATAAATCGGCTTTCAGCTCTACCATTTTAATTTTCCTGGCACCGTAGACCATGTATACTTTACCATCGTCATCAAAAAACAAGGAATGGTCATGAAAACTTGGTCTGAATGATTGCACTTTCCATGGCCCCTTTTCAATATTCCTGGTGCTGTAGATATACGTTTTGCCGGTAGTTTGGGCAAAGGTACTGACGTAAAATGTACCGTTGTGATAACGCAAGCTACTTGCCCAGGTACCTTTGCCGTAGGCACTTTTCCCATTACCCAGGTTGAGATCATCGATGTTTGTCAGTGTATCATACGCATAATTTACCAAACACCAGTTGCTCATATCTTTGGATTTCATGATGGGCAAACCCGGACTCATGTGCATGGTGGTGCTGCTCATATAGTAGGAATTGCCTACGCGAACCATGGACAAGTCCGGCACATCAGCAAAAATAAGGGGGTTATGGGCTGGTAGCTGTTGAGCAAACAAGGGACTGGGAAGACCTATCAGATTGATTAATATACTGCAATAAGCGCAGCGTATAAAAACAATTGATAAAATTGTTGACTTCATGAGATTTTATTTAACGTTTTATGATGACTATAGCTGTTTTTAATGATCAAAGCCTACTTCAATACCACTGTATACCGCTGGCGAGGTTTAGTGGAAATGTCGTAAAGATTAGTTTATACGTGGTTATACAGATTGTCGACTGCCGTTGTGTAAGTACAATATTAGTACTTGTTTGCGATCGACATTGGAACTTATCGGCATTATTGTGCTAATAATGTTCAGATCTCAAACCCGTTCATTAAAAAAATGACCTCATGGGCGCCATGAGTGGTGGCTGGTAGCTATTGAGGTTTTACCATACGGATTTTGTAAATCGCACCGGTCGCTTTTCCAGGCAGGGCGGAAAATTTGATCCGAACCTGCTGCTTTCCTTTTAACATTTCGTGTGGAATCAAATATTCTTCCTGATAAAATCCAGACTTTCCAACGGTTTGCAGGTGATCCACAGTTTTGAATTGACGATCATCGATATAGATTTCGAATTTTTGACCATTACGACCCGTGGAATGGTACCTTACATTGAGCGCAATATTTTGATTTCCAGTAGTGGATAGGTTGTAGCTAAAGTACCCTCCATTGGAGGCTTCGCGCCAAAATTCATCAGCGTTACTACCCACGCGGGAATTTTCGTGCCGAAGCGCATGATCTACCTCCGGCTGCTGCTCACCAGGAGTGACAAAATCTACCGTCCGTTTGTCCAGGGCCAGTCTATCCGCCTCCACTTTTGAAACAGAGTCCAGATAGTTTACGTATTGTAGCGGGGACAAGGTCATCCAATAGGCCATGTATCTTGAATCGTGAATTTTATAGAAAGGTTCAAGGAGTAGTTTTTCTGGATTAATGATCCTTTCATTTGCAAAGGTGAAAGAAAGCGGACTTCTTCCCTTGACAGGTACGATCTTTTCTGCTATAGCCTGCAGGTTATCGTCAATAATGATGGGTGCTTTGTCGACAGCCAGTTTTTGCCCTCCCGCGATATGACCCCAGCGACTGTCGTCGGCAACCAGCCCATTTATTTTTTCTGTCTCCGTTTTGGCTGCTAAAAGAATTGGGCCATGTAGTATGGCTACATATTCCGGTACATTTGGCATGCGTTCGATGGAGGTTTGCATCGGTAAGACAACCTTCATGACATCTCCCTTTTTCCAGGTTCTTTGAATTGCAATATAAGAGGTCGATAACTTCCGATAAGGTATCACCTGACCATTGATTAAGATTTGCATAGCTCCGTCTTTTACCCAGGAAGGGTACCTCAGCATCAAGGTGAACTTTGCAATTCCGCCCGTTATCATAACTTTAGTTTGCTCCTCTTCCGGGAAAGAAGTTTCCTGCTTCAGCGTAATGCCCTTTTCCTTCCAGTTCAAGGTGGAGGCGATAAATAAATTCAGGTATAAGGAGTCTTCTTTATGGGTATATATAAATTCATTGTATTTTCCATGATTTTCCATCCCACTTCCTACGCAGCACCACATGGCTTCATTCGGAGCAGAATACACCCGATAATGCCTTGGTCGTACCGGAGTAAAGTAAACGTAGCCCCCATGTTCAGGGTGTTGGGTTGATAAAATGTGGTTGTACAACGCCCGTTCGTAGAAATCTACATATTTTGCGTCCGGATGTTGCCTGAACAATCCTTCAGTAAGCTTCAGCATATTATAGGTGTTACAGGATTCAGGCCCTTCAACATCATTTACAAAGTCTTTGCTGGCAGCTACACTGGGAAAAAACTCACGCCTGCTGTTTCCACCAAATGCCAGAGACCTGTTTCTTGTTACAGTCTCCCAGAAAAAACTTCCAGATTTTTCGTATTGAGCGTCCTTACTCAGTTCAGCTATGCGCTGAAAACCAATAGCTTTTGGCACCTGCGTATTGGCATGTTTGTTATCCAGGTCATCCAGGCCTTTTGATAAAGGGCTGAGCAGCTGATGGTGTGAAAACCGCTTCGCCGCTTTAAGATATTTTTTATCGCCGGTAATTTGATAGGCATCGGCTAATTCTTCGTTCATTCCTCCATGCTCCGTATCGAGCATGGCTTGCATTTGTTGATCTGTAAGTTCAGCGGTCAGATCAATTGCCCAGTCGCAAAACTTCAAAAAGATTTCTTTAGCCTCCGTATTGCCTCCATATAACCAGGCATCGCGCAGGCCTGCATACATTTTATGTACGTTGTACCATGGAACCCATGCAGCACGATAAGCTTTAAAATCTCCTTTTTTAAACGTAGACCATATTTCATTACTATTGGGAACTCCCCCAACATAACCCTGGCCCCAGCCAGGATGAGCTACTGTATTGGCCTTCTGGCAAGCTTTCAATTCTGCTACCATGTAATCCATACGCCATTTGCAGTCGGGATTTTTAGTGGAAGCATAGTTGAGTGCCATGGCTGTTAAATAGTGACCACCGATATGCCCATCCAGGCCTTCCCAGTTTTTATAACTAGGTTTTTTAGGCGGGATTCCTGCTTGTTTCAAATATGGGGCGAGCAAACGATCTACATCGTACGCTAAAAGCGTTTTAATATTGAGATCTCTGGCTTTCCTAAAAGGGCCGTCCGACAGTTTAACCTGCGCTAACGGGAACGTATTCTGATACAGCTTCTCCTGTGCATGGAGTGGTCCATTCAGCATCAGCACTACTGCGGTCAACTGACCAATCTTGCTACAAAATTCCTGAAGATTTGTCCCGCTTAAATATTTCCACATATCTATATCCAAATTACAATTAACTAAACTAACTTTTAATTCATCAAGCTTCGCAAGCATCAGCTGACAATTATTGTAAGCAATATCGGCTTTTCACCCACAGCTTTCCAAAACTGTTTAAGATTTTCGTCTACCTTATCTTTGTATTGCTTTTATTCGAACCAATTTTGGTTGATGGCGGAGCGCCGGCAACCGGATATTTGGAAAATGAGGAAGGATTGACAGGCTTGAACAATAACTGAGAGAACATGTATAGCCCATTTTTCCAAACTTTAAAATCATGTACCCCAGGTTCAATGAAATAGATATGAGGTACATCATTTTCGATCAGATAATCGTGCGTACGTCTGCTGTTTACTACCAGATTGTCACTGGCACCGCAGGAAATGAACAGGAGCTTCAACATCTTTCTGGCTTTTTTTGGATCTGGAACCAATTCGGCAGCTGGTTTAGTATTTGGCGCTGAAGAGAATCCGCCCACCCAGGCGAATTTCTGGAGGTTTCCCAACCCAAAATTTAACGATTGTCCGCCACCCATCGATAATCCTGCAATGGCACGGTGCCGGCGATCGGTATAAACCGGATATTTTTTTTCTAT
>CBFGNP010000079.1:0-10386 GCA_965650095.1 uncultured Pedobacter sp.
TGGTTTGAGCAATCAGCTGTTTGACAATTCCCTTGAGTTCTATCGTGCACAAAGTGGTTTTCCGATAGGTTATTTCTGGGGATTAAAAACTGCAGGCATTTTTCAGAATGAAACTGAAATACAGAATTACAGGTCTGCAGGTGGTAAGGTGATACAACCAGCCGCAGCTCCGGGAGATGTTAGATACGTAGACCTAAACGGAGACGGTGTAATAGATAATCTGGACAGAGGCATGGTCGGCAACCCTAATCCGGATTATACATTCGGGATCACCCTCTCGGCCGACTATAAAGGTTTCGATTTTTCTATGGTTGCTTCAGGTGTTGCAGGGAATGATATTGTTCAATCCTATAGGAACCAATCTAACCAGTACAGCAATTATACCAGCAGAATATTAGATAGATGGCATGGTGAAGGGTCGTCGAACACGATACCCCGTGTAACCGAGGACAATAGAAACTGGACCAATTTCTCCGACCTGTATATTCAAAAAGGTGATTATTTAAGAATAAGTAACATCACCATTGGTTACGACCTTGGAAAAGCATTTAAAAAGAGCTACCTGAAACAGCTGAGGTTATATGCTGCGGCATTAAATGTTTACACCTTTACCAGGTATGACGGCATGGACCCCGAAATAGGTTACGGTTCTGAGGGATATGCCTCTGGAGTTGATGTAGGTTTTTATCCAAGACCCAGAACATTTATGATCGGAGCTAACCTTAAGTTTTAATTTCAAGATAAAAAGAATATGAAAGCTATAAAAATATATGCTGTTGCACTTGGCCTTTTATCTATAGGGGCCTGCAAAAAGAGTTTTCTGGAAACCGGGCCAATTACATCGGTAACAGATGAAAATTTCTATAAGACACCGAAAGATGCATTTACCGCACTTGTTGGCTGCTACGACGGACTGCAGATTGTGTGGTCGGAAGGAATTGCCCTGCCGGTTGCCGCAGAGGTGATGTCAGATAATACTTTTGGTGGCACGGGAAGTTCTGATGGTTTTGGTTATCAAATGATTGATGAGTTCGACAAAACCCGATCGCCTTCAGATCAGAATTTATACGAACGTAACTGGGCGCTGTATTACAAGGCTTTATACCGCTGCAATGTGCTGATCAGTAAAATGGACCAGATACAATGGGGTAGTGATGCACAATTGAGAACAACATATGAATCGGAAGCCCGCTTCCTACGCGCTTATTTATTGTTTGATATGGTTAGGCTCTGGGGTAATATTCCTTTGTTAACCGTCCCATCGGCAGAGAACCTACCACAAAGTAATCCGGATGAGGTTTACAAGGTAATTGCTGCTGACCTCAAATTTGCTGCTGAAAATATGCCGGAGGTTGCTTATCCCGCTCAAGCCCCTGCTAATCATGGAAGGGCGACTAAATATGCTGCGGAGTCGCTGTTGGGAAGAGTGTTCTTGTATTATACTGGTTATTACACGAAGGCAGATCTGGTTGGCGTCGTGTCGAAAACCGAAGCCCTGGCCTATGTTGAGGACGTAATTACCAAAGGTGGATATGGGCTGCTTGATGATTTTTCGACACTGTGGCCCGCCGCATCTCAGGCATCGTATGCGGGAGAGGATAACAAGGAAACCATATTTGCGATAAAGTATACTTATACAAGTGATTACGAGGGGAATACTGATGGTAACCACTGGATGATCATGACAGGTATCCGCGAGCAGGCCATTTTTCCGTATGGAAATGGATGGGGTGCCGAAACGGTCAACCCTGAATTATGGAATGCATATTCGGCGACAGATACCAGAAGAGCATGGTCAATTACATCTATAGTGGATGAAAAACTAGCTTTCACAAATCAAAACAAGCAAAGAGAATACACCGGATACTATGCGAAAAAATACAGCCCGATGATCGGAGAAGACGGAAAACCATTGCCGGAAGCGAATGGGAATCCCAGTTTCCAGATCGGTCAGTTTCAGGATTATGTGTCCATCCGCTATGCAGATGTGCTGCTAATGGCAGCAGAACTGGGAAGTGGAAATGCGCAGACCTATTTTAATACGGTTAGGCAACGTGCTTACAAAGCTGCGTTTACACCATTAATGGTCAGTCAGGACAACATCATTAAGGAGCGCAGACTTGAATTCGCTTTTGAAGGAATCCGGTATTATGATCTGTTGCGCCAGGGCGTTGAAAAAGCCGCACAGGAGATTGCTGAAACTACAACTGTTTTAAATGGTGGTAAAAGTGCCGAGAAAACAATCCTGGCTGCGAATGTAATCGCTACAAAAGGTTTACAGCAGATTCCCTATACACAGATCAACCTGTCGAACGGAACCCTGAAACAAAATGCAGGATGGTAAAAGATCATTTATCTATTAAAATTAAGGAGATGAAACTATATAAAAAACTATTTGCAATGCTGGTGCTGCCTTTGCTGTTCTTTGCATGCAAAAAAGATGAGCACAGTATTGGAAAGGTACTCGACAAATCGGACATCAAATACTCCGTAACTCAGGACCTTAATGCAGATGCCGGTGGAAACACGGTAATTCTGAAAAACCTTACACCTCAAACCTTATCCATGTGGGATTATGGAACAGGGACTTCAACGAGGATGACAGATACGGTTAGGTTTGCTTTTGCAGGCGATTATGTGATTAAGTTCTCGGCGGCTACTGGTGGGGCTGTGGTTAAAATGGATTCAGTTGTCGTAAAAGTAACACAGGATAATCTGAATTATGTTAATGATCCACTTTGGACTGCACTTTCTGGTGGGGTTGGAAATGAGAAAGAATGGCTGCTCGATACAGAAGGGATCTTTTTTGGCGGCCCTCTCACTTTTTACGGCGTAAATATTGGCTGGCTTAAAACCGGAGGAGCATGGGGATCGAATGCTACCGGGTGCTATGGCGGCGACTGCTGGACATGGGGACCTGGAACGGCGGATATTTATCCGAATATGATGACTCAAGGCGATTATGGAGTAATGACATTTGGATTAAAAGGTACAGCCGCGTTTAAAGCTGTTAAGCCGATGGAAAACGGCATTACCCAAACAGGTACTTATTATTTAAATGTGAGTTCGAAAATGCTGAACATAAATAACGCTTCCATTTTGAGAGGTTACAAGCCGGCAAAGAACGGGCTTAGCGGAATCAGTAACTGGACAACCTATAAGGTCATTTCCCTTGACGAAAACACCATGCAGCTCGGTGTGATCAGAGATAAAGATGTTGATGGCGAGGGGCTGGCAATGATTGCTTATAATTTCATTTCGAAGAAATTCGCGCAGGAATATGTGCCTCCGGTAACCGGCCCTGATGAGGGATTTGATCCTACCTTTAAACCAGGTGAATTGCTGAACATGCTTACCGGCACGGGTTCAGGCAGGCTATGGAAATTAGATGCTGTGGGAAATCCAATAGATTGGATTGCTAAAGGCAAAGGCTGGACTAAATCCCATGCCGATTCGAGGGACTGGGGTTGGAATAATTCCTGGGATGCAGTCGCTGCGGATTCATGGATATTGTTTAACAAAGTCGGTGGTCAGAAATATACCCGCAACCAAAGTGGGGCGGTTACGAATGGTACATTTACCATTAATGAGGCAACAAATGAGGTGACGCTTGACAGCGATCTCCTAATTCAGAATCCGGGGGACTGGATGAGTCCTGTAAAGCATACTTTCAAAGTGGTAAAGGCTTTCCCCGGCAAAGTTGAGACGAAAGGCATTTGGTTTGGTGTGGATTACAATACCACGAAAGATGAATGGTTTTCGTTCCACTATATCCTTTAATTAATCATAGCCAGGCTTTATCTTAAACCAGGATGAAGCCTGGCTACTAACTGCGTCTTGATGAAATACGCAAGCCAGTCGTAGCTATCCATTGGAGATGAGCTGACATTTAAAGATTATTCATAGCTTTGAATTTTTAGCATATGTCAGATAAAGCACTTTCCATAAAAGATATCGCAAAAAAGGCGAACGTATCAATTACTACCGTATCATTTATTTTAAATAATAAAGCTGTAGAAAAGAACATTAGCGCGGCGGTGATCGAAAAGGTGGAAAGGATCATTCAGGAAGATGGATATAAGCCAAATCAGGTGGCCAGAAGCTTGCGTACCGGTAATTCTAAGATCATTGGATTGATCGTCGAAGATATATCCAATCCTTTTTTTGCCGGAATTGCGAGGCTGATAGAGGATAAAGCCTATAAAAAGGATTATAAGATTTTCTATTCCAGTACCGAGAACGATCCTGTTAAAGCTAAAGGACTAATCAATTTGTTCAAATCCAGACAGGTGGATGCCTATATCATCGCGCCGATAGCGGGTACGGAAAAAGAGATTCAGGGCTTACTGAATGAGGACAAGCCAGTGGTGTTATTCGATCGTTATTTACCTGGATTGGAGGCTAGTTATGTGGGCGTTGATCATTTAAAAGCATCTTATGAAGCTGTAGCACATTTTATTCAGCACAAAAAGAAACAGATCGCATTCATTACTGTCGACCTGCCCGTTGAACAAATTACCAACAGGTACACCGGATATGAGCAGGCCCTTAAGGACGGCAACCTGGCAGTCCGCCCAGAACTTGTGCTAAAAATTCCTTTCAACCAGGAAAAGGACAAAACCGTAGCTCAGCTGATGCATTTTTTTGAAGAATATCCGGAAATCGATGCGACTTTATTCGCCACAAATTATCTGGCCGTTAGCGGACTTGTCGCTTTAAAAAAAATAAATAAAAAGATAGGGGAGGATTTCCAGGTGATCGCATACGACGATGGTGAAGTATTTAAACTGCATACCCCACAGATCTCTGCGGTAGAGCAGCCCCTCGAAGAACTTGCTGAAAATATTATCAGCCTGGTCTTTCAGCAATTGTCAGCGCAAGGACAACATCCGGCCCAAAAGGTAGTGCTTTCTTCCCGGCTTATTATCCGACCGGAATAATTTTCTTCTCAATAGAATTGGAATTGTCAAATTGATTTTTGATATTAGTAAAACGTTTTAGCTGTATCCATGATGCGTTAAACCGGTAATAAGAATAAAAAACCAAATACGGGCAGCATTTGCCAGACCTAAATGAACCGAGTTTTATGAAAAGGAGAACATTTATAAAAAGTACCAGCATCCTGGGTGCAGGAATGCTGGCCACAAAGATGTCGTTTGCAGTGGCTCCGGATTTTCCGGTGGTCAGAGTTGCAGCTGGTAAAAGACATTTTCGTAGCAAAGCTGTCGATGCTGCAATCAAAACTTTCCATGCAAAAGTAAAAAATCCGGAACTGAACTGGCTCTTTGAGAACTGCTTTCCAAATACGTTGGATACCACTGTCTATTACAAAGAAGAGAACGGGCAGCCTGATACTTATGTGATCACGGGAGATATAGATGCGATGTGGTTAAGAGATAGCTCTGCACAGGTGTGGCCGTATTTGCAGTTTGTAAATGAAGATCCTGCTTTAAAGAAATTAATTGCCGGTGTGATTTCCCATCAGACCAAGTGCATTTTAAAAGATCCTTATGCCAATGCTTTTTATGGCGATCCAAATAAAGTGGGGGAATGGAAAACCGATGAAACAACGATGCTTCCGGGTATTCATGAAAGGAAATGGGAAATAGATTCCCTCTGTTACCCTATCCGTTTGTCGTTCCATTACTGGAAAAAAACCGGCGACAAGTCCCCGTTCACAAATAATTGGAAAAAGGGGATCGAAGCGACCCTCAAGTCCTTCAAAGAACAGCAGCGTAAAACAGGTAACGGGCCTTATCATTTTCGCAGGAAAACGGAAAAGGCAACGGACACACAGCCTATGGAAGGTTATGGCTTTCCAGTTAACCCCGTGGGTTTAATTTGTTCTGCTTTCCGGCCGAGTGATGATGCAACAATTTTTCAATTTCTGATTCCCTCGAATTTTTTTGCGGTAAGTTCATTGCAGCAGGCGGCTGAAATGGCAAAATCGATTTTCAATGACAACGCACTGTCCGCAGATCTACTGAGCCTGGCTACTGAGATTGAAGCTGCCATCCAAAAGTATGGCATTGTGAACCATCCGAAATATGGCAAAATATACGCTTTTGAAATAGATGGCTTCGGCAGCGCATACCTCATGGATGATGCGAATGTACCGAGCTTACTTGCCCTTCCATATTTAGGGGCTGTTTCGGAAACTGATGAGATCTATCAGAATACCAGGAAGTTTGTTCTTTCCTCAGATAACCCATTTTTTTATAAAGGCACCGCTGCAGAAGGAATAGGAGGGCCTCATGTTGGTCAGGACATGATCTGGCCGATGAGCATCACCATGAGGGCACTGACTTCAAATGACAACGCGGAAATAAAAAGTTGTATACAAACCTTACAGAAAACGCATGCTGGCAAAGGATTTATGCACGAAGCCTTTCATAAAGACGATCCCGCTAAGTTCACCAGGGCATGGTTTGCCTGGTCTAACACACTTTTCGGCGAACTGTTGTGGAAAACCTATCATGAGGCGCCCGAAATTTTAAAAGCTTAATCAAGCATAACCAAATAATATCATGAAACACTCTATCGCCTTGGGCGTGGATATAGGCGGCTCTCACATCACAGCCGCCCTGGTAGATTTAACGACGGGAACACTGGTCCAGGGGTCCCGTCAACGTATACATGTCGACTCAGACGCTCCTGCGGAAGTGATTCTGGACAACTGGTGCAAGGTAATCAATGCATCTTTCAGCGCTGCAAAAGTTTCTGAAAAAATAATAGGGATGGCGATGCCAGGCCCTTTCGATTATGAGGCGGGCATTTCTTTAATTAAGGATCAGGATAAATTTAAAACCTTATATCAGGTCAACATTAAGACAGCACTGGCTTCGCGTTTAAATATTAATCCAGACTGCATCCGGTTTATAAATGATGCTGCGGGCTTCCTGCAGGGCGAAGTATTTGGCGGAGCCGCCGCGGGGTATGGCCATGCTGTAGGACTTACCCTGGGGACCGGCTTAGGGGCTGCTTTTTTCGAAAACGGCAAGGCCGAGGATGCTGCACTATGGAATGCCGAATTTAAAGACGGAATTGCTGAAGATTATTTGTCAACCAGGTGGTTTGTTAAACGGTATTTCGAGCTTTCAGGCAAGCGGATCGGCGGGGTAAAAGAACTCAATCTTTCCGCATGCCAGGAGCAACCGGTACAACAGATCTTTGAAGAATTTGGCAACAATCTGGCGCAATTTATCGTTAAGGTGCTCGAAAAAAGAACAGCTGATATCATCGTATTAGGTGGAAACATCTCCAATGCACAGCATTGTTTTATGTCCTTTTTGATGGAAAAACTGGATGCGGCAAGTGTTCATACAGCGATTAAAATTGCAGAATTAAAAGAAGATGCTTCCCTGATTGGTGCTGCCAGTTGTTGGAATGCTTTGAATATTCCAGAATAGATTAATTTTAAGCTGAATTGGAAACCTGATAGGAAAACATTATGACCATCACATTTGGATAATTTTAAACTTATGATCAAACAATTTACCACTGCTGCACTGCTTCTTGCCTCTTCTGGTTTGTTCGCACAAACAGTAGGAAAACTTGCAGATCCCGTCGAATGGATCAATCCATTAATGGGGACAGCCAGTAAGCCGGATCTCTCTAACGGTAATACCTATCCTACCATTGCATTGCCCTGGGGAATGAATTTCTGGACGCCGCAAACCGGTAAAATGGGTAATGGATGGGGCTATACTTATGACGCCGACAAGATCAGAGGATTCAAACAGACCCATCAGCCATCGCCATGGATGAATGACTATGGCCAGTTTGCGGTGATGCCTGTAACCGGTAAAATGAAGTTTACACAGGATGACAGGGCCAGCTGGTTTTCGCATAAGGCCGAAGTGGTTAAGCCTTACTACTATAGTGTGTACCTTGCAGATGCTGACGTAACCACAGAAATTACACCCACGGAAAGGGCTGCACAGTTTCGTTTTACATTTCCAAAGTCTGATAGTTCATTTGTTGTTATTGATGCTTTTGATAAAGGATCTTACATCAGGATCATTCCTTCAGCGCGTAAAATTGTAGGCTATAGTACTAGATTCAGCAGGGGGCCGCTTCCCGAAAACTTCAAAAATTACTTCGTGATCTATTTCGATAAACCCTTCAGTTCTGCGAATGGTTGGAAGGGTAATGAGCTCCTAAAGGGTGTACTTGAAGTAAAAGCGGATCACGCAGGGGCAATTGTTGGATTTAAAACCAGCAAAGGAGAACAGGTGCATATGAAGGTTGCCTCTTCTTTCATCAGTATTGAGCAGGCCGATATCAGTTTAAAAAGAGAACTGGCAAACGACAGTTTCGAGGCAACGAAGCAACAAGGAAAGGCCGTTTGGAATAAAACCCTTAGCCGGATAGCTGTAGAAGGTGGTACGGTGGAACAGACCCGCACATTTTATTCTTGTTTATACCGCACTTTATTCTTTCCGAATAAACTATATGAACTGGATGCTACGAATAAAATTGTTCACTGGAGTCCTTACAATGGCAAAGTATTGCCTGGTTACCTGTTTGCTGGTACCGGTTTCTGGGATACGTTCAGGGCATTATATCCGTTCTTGAACCTGATGTACCCGGCTATAAACAAAGAAATGCAGGAAGGGCTGATCAACGATTATAAAGAGGGTGGATGGTTACCTGAGTGGTCCAGTCCGGGTTATGCCGATATCATGATCGGGAACAACTCCGCTTCGGTAGTTGCTGACGCTTATATCAAAGGCCTTCGCGGTTACGACATCAATACTTTGTGGGAAGCACTGAAACATGGTGCAAATAACCAGGGACCCATGACAGCTGTCGGCCGTGCCGGTGTTCAGTATTACAATGAGCTGGGCTATGTTCCATATGATGTCAAAATTAATGAAAATGCAGCAAGAACCCTGGAATATGCATACGACGATTTTACCATTTATCAGTTGGGGAAGGCCTTAAATAAACCCAAATCCGAAATTGATATTTATAAAAAACGAAGTATGAACTATAAGAACCTGTTTGATCCTGCGAGCGGACTGATGCGTGGGAAAAACAAGGATGGTTCTTTCCAATCTCCTTTCAATCCGTTTAAGTGGGGCGATGCTTTTACAGAAGGCAACAGCTGGCATTATTCCTGGTCCGTATTTCAGGACGTAAATGGTCTTGCCAACCTAATGGGTGGTAAAGAACAATTTGTCAGGAAACTCGATTCTGTATTTACACTTCCACCCATTTTTGATGATAGCTATTACGGTGGTGTAATCCATGAGATCCGTGAAATGCAGATTGCAAATATGGGGCAGTATGCGCATGGAAATCAGCCGATACAACACATGATCTACCTGTATAATTATGCAGGAGCGCCATGGAAAACACAATACTGGGTACGCGAAACCATGAACAGAATGTATAAAGCTACTCCTGACGGATATTGCGGCGATGAAGACAATGGACAAACTTCTGCCTGGTATGTGTTCTCTGCCATGGGATTTTACCCAGTGACGCCGGCGGTAGACCAGTACGTTATTGGTGCGCCTTTATTTAAAAAAGTGACACTCAACCTGGAAAATGGCAAAACTGTAGTGATCAACGCAGCAAAAAACACTAGCGCAAACAAATATGTTAAGGAACTTAAATACAATGGCCAGCTGCATACTAAAAACTGGATCAGCCATTCTGCTTTAATCAAAGGTGCCGTACTGAATTTTGAAATGTCTGCCATACCGAATAAACAACGGGGAACAGGTATTTTAGATTTTCCTTATTCTTTGTCGACGGCGAAGGAATAAATATTTGCGTATTCGAAAAAAATAACCATTACTTACCAAGTTTAAAATGATACAGACACCAACCAAAGAAAACCCATCAAGTGTAAATTATACGACACCTCTGATCTCTTTAACCTTCCTGTTCTTTATGTGGGGATTTATTACCTGCATGAACGATATTCTAATCCCACATTTAAAGGGCTTGTTTGTCTTATCTTACCTGGAAGCAATGCTGGTCCAGTTTTGCTTTTTCGGTGCTTATTTTACCGGTTCACTGATCTATTTCCTGATCTCTTACTTCAAAGGTGATCCGATTAATAAGATTGGTTATAAAAATGGATTGCTGCTTGGTCTGATGATCTCTGCGGTTGGCTGTTTAATGTTCTATCCGGCAGCAACGCTATCTGTTTATGGATTATTCCTGGCTGCATTTTTTATACTGGGACTGGGATTTACGCTGCTTCAGATTACAGCCAACCCCTATGTTTCCTTGCTTGGCACAGAAAGCACAGCATCTGGCAGGCTTAACCTGGTACAGGCTTTTAATTCTTTCGGCACTACCATTGCACCCATCCTCGGAGGCTACCTGATTTTCCATTTTTTTTTTGCCGCGAACGGACAGCTTTCGGCC
>CBFGNP010000080.1:0-10354 GCA_965650095.1 uncultured Pedobacter sp.
TCAACCATTGTAGGATCGATATTATCGAATTCATCCCTGGTAACCGTAATACCATCAATGACATAAAGCGGCTCACTCGTTACACCCAGCAATTGCGCAGATTCTGACCTGGCAGAATTTCGGATGTTGATCGTAATAGATGATCCTGGTTTACCTGAAACCGCATTCACACCTACGCCAGGGATCCTATTCCTTAAAGCTGCCGCGATGTTCGGAACCGGTAAATCCTGAATATCTTCCGCTTTAATATTGGCAACAGAGCCTAATATCTCTGATTTTTTCTTGGTACCATAACCGACAACGATCACCTCATCGAGGTCTGCGTTATCTGAGGTTAGCGAAACATTTAAGCTGAGCTTGCCATCAAGACTAATGGTTTGTCTTTTGAATCCGATATATGAAAATACCAGTGCATCGGTCGCCGGATCGGCCTGAATGGTATACATACCATCGACGTTTGTGGCTACGTTACTGGGTTGGCCCTTGATGCTTACGTTAACACCAGGCATCGGCCCGCCATCACTACTGTCAGTCACTTTACCTGTGATTTTCTTTACTTGCGCATATGAGGATGCGCAAAAAAGCAAGGATAATACAACTATCCCTTTTAACGTTCGTAAAAGTTTAGAGTTCATACTTAGTTTGTTGGTTTATAATTTGGTTTGTTTGTTATATTAAAGATTCCCACCAGGGTTATCCATTAATTAACTGGTATTGTTTTGGTTTGGTATGCTGAGCGCGTAATGGTTGGTTTAAAGTAGCTGTTTAATCAAATGAATGGGTTTAGGTTCTTACTGTTTTAATTTAAGCATTTTATTATTTGATAGAGAATAAAAAACCGTTACCGAAGGTTACCAATCGGTAACGGAATCTTTTCTAACCAAATAAAGAACGATGAGAGCGCTTATCTAACCAAAGAATTCTTTTTATTTCAAAGGATCAAATGTCCCTGCTCCATTAAGGCTGTTCCAGCCAACGGTTTGTTCCAAATAAGGACTTCCTGTAAGCACACTTTGATGCAATCCAAAAAAGTAGTATTCCGGATACCATTTAAATGTCCATGCCGGGGTAGTTTTCTTTTCCAGATCATCTTTAACTTGTACTTTGAAATAATTGTCATATAAATAATCCAAATATCCATCATAAGTAGTTATACCTGAAGGAAATGACGTGGGATTTCTATTAACCAGTGGTGCACTACCTTCAATTGGCTTTAAAGGATCCGTGCCTCCTACATAGTCCGCACCACTCTGTGTTTTAACCGAAATTACATAACCGGTTCTTCTTGTTCCATTTAGCGGAGTAATTCCAAGTCGCGCTGCATAAGCTGAATTTTCTTCAAAAAGCATCCATCTTCTTAAATCAAAAAACCTTTTTCCTTCATAAGCAAATTCAATTTGTCGTTCCTTCAGAACTGCTCCAAACAATTTATCTGGATTACCCTGTATACTGGCCAAGCCATAATGTCCGTCACCGATTTCAATTCCTGCGCGTTCTCTAATTGATTCTATTCCTGCTGATCCCTCTGGTAACCGGCCTGATCCAATAGCTGCTTCCGCTAAATTAAGAACAACTTCAGCAAAGCGTATTTCCATAAAATCAGTACCGCTTTGGCTAAAACTACTGCCGCCTAAAGTATTACTTGCCGCCGGATTATTGGCTTTACACAAATATATACCGCTTGCATTAGGAGTTGTTTCTGCTGTTCCATTATAAAATGTAGCGCTAGCACTTTTTTTCCATACATAAGTCCATTGCCTATAATCAGTTGCACCAGAATATGGCCATAAAGCTCCATTATAAACAAAGGTTTTATAGAATCTCGGATCCCGGTTCTTATAAAATTTATTAGTATCGTAAGGGTAAATAGACGGATCTGTTGTACTTCCTGGCATTTTACCATCTTTCATAGGAAATGCCTCTACCATTTGCCTTGTTGGGGAAATAGAACCACTACCATTAATCTCTTTTGATCTGGTGGCTTGTTCCCAACCATTGTTCCTTGTGGTAGTGGCACCCATAGCTAAATTATTAAAGCCATATACCATGACTGCCTCAGGATTACCTGCTTCTTTAAACCACATATCCCCCCAGGCTTTCCCATTCGCTACACCTCCAGTTTTGAATAATCCGAAGCCATTTTCTTCCAAAAGTTTTTTAGCCGCTAGGTTAGCTTGATATGCTCGTTCCCATCTTGCTACATCTTCTGATCTGTTAAACAAAGGACTAGCCCAGGTTAACAATACTCGTCCTTTCAAAGCAGCGGCAGCACCACTGGTTATTCTTCCCCAGTCAGCACCTTCATTTGGCCATCTACCCGGCAACAATGAAATTGCCTTGTCCAGATCCGCACAGATTAACTCAATAGATTCTGAAGTTTTACTCCTCGGAACCGCATTTGCTCCACCATCTGCCGCAATTGGATTTTGAGGTACCAGAACCATTGGCACACCTCCATACAACCTCACCAGTTCGAAATACTGCCAGGCCCTCCAAAAATACATTTGCCCTTTTAATAGGTTTCTCGTGTTTTCCGCAATCCCATATTTATCAATCTCGGCAAGAAATACATTTATTTGTTTCATTCTTGTCCAGGTATTATTTCTGATACCGGCGGTCATCTGCTGGCCAAAATACTTATTGGCATGATTGTTTGAATAAGAAATGGAGGCCCAAATTTTATTATAATCCGTTTCTCCGGCCAGTTCTTCTGTAGTTTGAGTAAAGACGTTATTATACGTTCCGGCATCAGTGGCGTTATTAGTCGCAACAAAGCCAGTACCATTGTTTGCCGGTAAGAACAAACCATAAACATAATCAACATAAGCCTGCGCCTCCAAAGGGTCTTTGAAGACCTCTTCGTTAACACCACCAAAATCAGTTTTCTCTTCTAAAAAATCATCTTTACATCCCGCAGCCAAGAAAATTATTGATGCGAGCAGATAGATATATATATTCTTTTTCATTTCTTGATTATTAAAAAACTACAATGTTAAATTTAGTCCAAATGAATACGTCTTAAGATTTGGGTAAGAATTCCACGACGCACTAGGGTCTTTATAGTCATAAGGATTGAACAAATTAAATGGATTCATGCCGGTAAAATAAACCCGGGCATTACTGACACCCAATTTCTGCACAAAGGTTTTCGGCAAGCTATAATTCAGATTGAAACTTGTAACACGCATTCTAAATGAACTTACCCTCCAGAAATTTGAAGTTTTATTATACAAATCTTCCCATTCCGGATTAGGCATGGTTCCCGTTGGATTAATTACAGGATCATAAATATTTCCCCAAATGCTTGGCAAACTTGTGTAAGTTCTCTCGATATCATTGTTCAACTTGTCCCTTTCACCGATTTCAGACCAGCCTCCAAAAGAACCTGATAGCACAGCATCAACTGAAAATCCTTTATATCCAGCTTTTAAGGTAAGACCATATCCATAATGACTATTTTCTCTTTTAGCTAATAAAACTTGATCATTTTCGTCTATAATTCCATCTGGCGCGGCAAATGTACCATCCGCCTGTAATGGACCTCTCACATCTCTATAATACAATTGTCCAGGGTGAAAATTAGCTGCTGTAACATCATGAGCCTGAGTGATGCCATATTGCTGAACATAGGAATTTATGTCTTCCTGAGTTTTAAACATACCGATTAAATCATAACCCCATACTCCATTGTCGCTGGATTTACCCGGCTGATCTTTCCATGGATACATAATTTCGGTATCATTAAAATTCATTTTCTTAATGCGGTCATCGCCCCATGACAACCTTGCGCTTACACCATAATTAAAATCTTTCCCAATTCTGTCGGCCCAGCCTAGTTCCACCTCATATCCAAAATAGTTTGCCTCTCCATAATTTTCTGATGCTACCGATCCGCCCACTGTTACCGGAACAAGTGCAGTCCGCTCGATAAGAATATCCGAGCCCAGATTATAATATCCCTCTATGGTGGTCGACAAACGATTATTTAAGAAACGTGCATCCAGACCAATGTTGTTCTTCAACTCCTGACTCCATGTCGCTTTCCTGTTCGGAGAAGCTTCCATTTTCATACCTGTACTAACCGGAGTATCATTACCATCGCCAAATACTGCGCCTTTACCATCTTGAAACGTATAGCGTTGTCTCCATAACCATGGTTTAATCTGGTCATTGCCCAACAATCCAATAGAATACCTAAGCTTTAAGAAGTCGACTGCTTTAACTTTGAAAAATTCTTCTTCAGAAATTACCCAGCCCAGGGATCCTGAATAAAATTTACCCCAGTAATTCTCTGGTGCAAATTTAGTTGAAGCATCTGTCCTGAATAAAAACTCTGCTAAATATTTTTCACCGTACCTATAATTAAAACGGCCGATATACCCTAAGGTTCCAGATTCATTCCTGGCTGTTTTTCCATTGAAAGCACCAAAAGCAGTATTAAACTGTCCGTTTGTCGAAAGAATAGGGTCATCTCTCCAGGTATCTTGCTGCTCATTATATGCTTCACCCTTTTCTACGGAAAACAGACCGCTTATGCTGTGTTTTCCAAAAGAGCGGTCATAATTTAACAAAAAGTTAGTTTGTGTATTTGAAGAATTAATATTAGAGTAATATAATCGGTTACCATTACTGGCTGTAAAAGGTATGGGATTTGTTGCACCATCGTAAATATGACCATGTTCTCCCAATCTATCCGCAGAATTATAGGTATAAAGAAGATACTTTGTTCCAACCTGAGAGCCGACTGAACTTTGCATATATTTACCATAAGTTGCCCTCGCCTTAAGTCCTTTTACAAAAGGAACATCGTATTCAAGATTCACATTGACGGCCAGGGTTTTACCTTTATTTATGGCAAGGTTATTTAATCTTTGAATTTCACCATAATGGTATCTTGATAAATCATTACCTCCAGGTAATTTTAAAGGCATACCATTTACATATTCGGGAACATACCGTGGCGCAAGCAATAAGTTCTTATAATCATCTTCAGCGCCTTCCCCTGATACCTTATTGAAAGTTTTAGTCAGGTCATCCGTATTACCGGAAACCTGCAAACCAACCTTTAAATCCGACATCACTTTAACATCTGCTCCTGCTCTAAAATTCCATTTATTATAATCAACAGTACCAAGATTACCATCCTGTTTGGAATATGCTGCTCCTGCAAAATAAGTTGCTCGATCTGACCCTCCGCTTAAATTAACTGCGTGTCTCATGTTATAAGAAGAAGACCATGCATCATCTAATCTGTCGTAATCTATTGTTTTAAAATAATCCAATTCATCCTGAGTAAATACCCGGTTTTTATAATTAACTCCTGGCTGCTCATTCGCTCCGTTTGGTCCGTTCATGATGTTAAAATACTGACCAAACTCATAAGCACTCATCATTTTCGTTCTGTAAGCCTCATCGTTAATTGAGTAAGAACCATTGTAGCTGATCCTGGGTGCTCCGGTTTTCCCTTTTTTTGTGGTCACCAAAACTACACCATTTGCACCTCTGACTCCATAAACTGCTGCTGCCGCATCTTTAAGAATAGAGATGCTTTCAACCTCTGAAGGATCTATATTATTGAAAACGGAGGCATCTGGTTGATTATCCCCTGTAACCTGTATGATACCGTCAATGACATATAACGGTTGCGGACTACCTCCATCCTTACCAAAAGATGGTATTGGATTTCTAATCGTTAAAGTAGCTTTAGATCCGGGACGAGAGATTCCTCCGCTAACACCTACTCCTAATAAACGCCCTGCCAGTGCAGCACCGATATTGGTCACTGGAAGGTCTTCAATTTCAGATGCTTTAATTTCTACCACAGATCCGGTTAAATGCGCTTTCTTCTGTGTACCGTAACCAACAACCACCACTTCGTCCAGATTTTTGTTGTCGGCCGCCAACCTAACATCTATATTAGACTGTGTTCCTACAGGTATAGTTTGTCTTGTATAGCCGATATAGGAGAACACCAATGCATCTGTAGCCGAGCTTACCTGGATTGTATATTGTCCTTCAGCATTTGTACTGACATTGCTTGGCTTTCCTTTTATACTTACATTCACTCCCGGAATCGGCTGACCGTCTTGCTGGTCTACAACCTTTCCCGTTACTTTTCTTTCCTGCGCATATAGCCCGGTACAGGTAAGTACCATAAGCAATAGCGCCAATGAAAATTTACTCAATCTTCTTAAATTCATCGTTTAATCTGGTTAGTTTGCTCTATTTTTTTTATTTTCCTTGTGCAGCTGCCTGCCTGCGTTTTTGCCACTCCTGCCCTTCTTTCTTCAGGTCGTAACCCGCAGCTGAAAGGTAATTGTTGATTCTTCCTTTGTATTTTCCAAACCAGGCATGCTTTTTCTCTGATGATTCTGCATCCATTGCATGCTCGCGTGCCTCTGTAAGCCACACAAAGATTTGCTTTTTCTGTTCCTCATTCAGTGTAAGTATCTGTTCCTGATAAGCTTTATAAGTGATCGGCAGTACGCTGTAGGTCATGCCGTTTTTTACCTGATCGACCTGCTCAGAACTTAGTTTGGCCGATAGTTTTGAAAGATATTTTTTATGCAGTTTAGCAAGTTTAGCATCCGTTTTCGCAGCTTCCTTATTTTTCGCGGCTTCGAATGCGGTCTTGTTATCTGCATTGGCTTCTTTAATCGCCTTTAGGTTTTCATCGCGCTCCGCGTAGATGTCATTCAGGTTACTATACTGGTCCCTGATGATATCTCTGACTTTTTCCTGTTGGGCGGCATCATTTATATTCAGCACAGCAGCAATTTTATCAGCCCTTTGTGTGATCACCTTAATATATAATGCCACTTCATTCTCCCGGACCGCATCGCGCTGTGCAAAGACACTGACAACGCCTGAGAGCATTAACGACAGTAATAAGTAAACACGTTTCATATTTATTAATTGCTTAGTATGTAAAAATCGTTTTGAAAAAAAATTGACAGGCAGCTGACACTTCAAATCAGCATACTTACTCGATAAATTCCGGGTCGCCGGAAGCCCGGATACGCTGCTGAAAACAAGAAAAATTTCTTTATTTGCCCGTTGCTTCATTATTTATTAATAAACAAATTCTTTATATAGAAAGAATTTGGTGGTTTATATTTTGGTTATTCCCTAAGTGCTATATACAAAACTCAACAATCCTGTTTATCAATTACTGATGCTTATTAGCAAATTATTATAGGATATTATCACAAAATCACTTAACTTTAGTCGC
Source organism: uncultured Pedobacter sp. (assembly GCA_965650095.1). Classification (GTDB taxonomy): domain Bacteria; phylum Bacteroidota; class Bacteroidia; order Sphingobacteriales; family Sphingobacteriaceae; genus Pedobacter. The sequence goes on from CBFGNP010000080.1 coordinate 7,232, forward strand.
TTTATATACATTATTTGCAAAACCATCGTTAACAATAATTAAATATAAATATAATATTCAAATATAAAAATAAAATGAAGCCTCATTTTCATAAAATCCCGAGCACCCCGCAAAGTTCATTTAGTATCAGGCATGATATTAAACCAGACTTCGGGAACGTGTGGCATTACCATCCGGAACTGGAACTTCATTACATTATCAAAGGCGAGGGCGTTAGATTTATTGGCGATAACATCAGTAATTTTACACCCGGTGAAATGATTCTGCTGGGTGAAAACCTGCCTCATACCTGGCGGTGCAAGGACGAGTACTTTCAGAATAACCCGGATCTGCATGTGGAGGCCATGGTGATCCAGTTTTTACCAGACTGCCTGGGCAAATATTTGCTGAACCTGCCGGAGGCCTATCTGATCCCCAAGCTTTTTGAGAAGGCTAAAAGCGGAATGGTGATCAGTGGCAAGACCAAAGAGAAACTGGCCGGATTGATGAAATCTTCCATTGAAGCGACTAACCTGGACCGCATCATCATCCTGCTCAGTATTTTAAAGACTTTAGCCGAAACAGATGAATATGCCACCGTAGTGACGGGAAAGAATACATTTTACCAAAGTAATGAGTCAGAAACCCTGCGCATCAATAAGATCTGTACGTATACGATGACCAATTATAAAAATGACATCACATTGGAAGAGATTGCCTCCCTAAGTAACCTGAGCATTACTTCGTTTTGCAGGTACTTCAAACTGATGACAAAGAAAACCTATTATGATTTTCTGATCGAAATACGTGTAAGTCATGCCTGCCGCTTTTTAATTGAGAACAAACTGCCGACAGAAATGATCTGTTTTGACTGCGGCTTTAACAACGTCTCTAATTTTTACAGACATTTTAAAAAGGTGACAGGCATGACCCCGCTTGATTATAAACGGAAATATTTAAATGAATAGCTTAGCGTAGCTGAATATTTAAATCACCTCTCAAATTATTGTAATTGCTATACAAACTTTCTATCTCTTTAACGATCGTATTGCTGAAAACACCAACATCCCTGCGGGTGAACGTAGAGATGCTTAAGCCCCTTTTTTGCAGGAAATACTTGGATACGATTGGATACACGTTATGCATGACATCCATATTATCAATCAGGAACTGCTGTGCCTTTTTCAGCTCCTGTTCCATCTGCTGATTGTTGTAATTATTGCAGAGCCATACGATAAGCTCCGGAAAGTAATTTCCCTGAATACACGACAAACCTGCAGAACCTGCCTTTAAGGAATCTATTGCATGAACCATGTAGGCATCATAAAGCCCGAAGTTTTTATAGTCTTTCGTTACGCTGAGCTTTTCTTTGATCTGTTCCAGATCCAGGCAGGTATCTTTATGATAGATCAGCCTTCCTGTTTCTACAAACTGCTGTAACTGTCCGGCATTTAAAGTCCTTTTATAAGGTACGGGACATTCATAAAACCCAAGCGGGATACCGGGTGTATGGCCAAACAGTTCAAACACACGTTGGTCAAACACTTCATCTGTCTCCTGTTCTTCTGCCAGTAAACTGGCAATCATAATTACCGCTTTTGTCCCCAGGTCATTTACCCTTTTAACAAAGTCAGCTTGTTTTTGAATTGCACCGCCAAAGGTCCCGGTAGCTACCACCGGTACGGCGCCATCTGCAACCGCTATTACATGGCTGATCACCTTCAGCCGTTCCTCATCCGTCAGCTCAAACATTTCGCTCGAAAGGCAATTCGCAAATAATCCCGATGCTCCTGCCTTTAAATATACCTCTGTGAGTTCCGTAAGCGCTTTATAATCTATCTCCCCATTGCCGGAAAAAGGCGTAAGCATGACCGGGATGAACCCTTTTTGTGAGTTTTCCATTTTATATTGTCTAGTAATTTGTTTTAAAGTGTTTATACGACCTGTCTAAGCCTGAAAGGTTAGTCAGCGGTTTTTAATTCTTTGTTCTTCAATTTTGTTAAAAATACCCCTACAAGAAAAATGCTTAGGGTGCCTATCACAATGATCATATTCTTGTGCATCGAATTTCTAAGGAACTCATACTGCGCCGGCAGGTAAGTAGAAAATGTCATCCAGATGATAACGACAATACCGATCATCGTCGCAATCAGCGCTTCGTGGTTTTTTGTCTGCCGGCTGGCAATGCCCAGCAGGAATAATCCTAACATACCTGCGGCAAAAATACCGGACAGTTCCCACCACACATCCAGAATACTTTTTACCCCTATCATCGCAATTCCTGCACCCATTCCCAGCAAACCGAAAACTACAGTAGCCATATGCAGAAGGGACAGGTTCTGTTTATCGGTGATATCAGGCCGGAAATATCTTTTATAGATATCAACCGTAAAAACCGTCGCGGAGGAGTTCATTCCGGAACTAATGGTACTCATTGCCGCCGAAAGGATAGCTGATACAATCAGCCCAACCAGTCCGGCAGGTATTTTCGTGACCATAAAATGTGGCATGATCTTATCCCCGTAATCCGCAGGCTGCAATGATTTTTCCAGGCTTGCAATTTCTGCTGCCGGAGCATTAAGCGGTAAACGCTCTATCGCTACCTGATGTTTAATGCTTTCGATCAATTCCGGATGTACTTCGTAATAGGCATATAAACAGGAACCGATCACAAAGAACATCAGCGATGCCGGTACATATAGCCATACACACAACCAAATGGATTTAGAGGCAGCTTTAGACGATGATGCAGTATGGTAACGCTGTACATAGTTCTGATCCATACCAAAGTTGTTCAGGTTGATAAAAAAGCCATACAGCAGTACCACCCAGAAGGAGGAGCTGATAAAATCAGGAGAAAAACTCCCCAGACTGAATTTATCAGACGATTTACCAATTTCAATTACTTTTGATAGGCCACCCGGCATATTTGTGATGATCAGGTAAAGGATCAGTAAGGCGCCGAAGGTTTTTACTACGGCCTGAACCACTTCAGTCCAGATGACCGCTTCAATTCCACCCAGTACGGTATAAATGATAATACAAACCCCCATAACCAGCATGATCATTTGCATGGAATAACCGGTAAGCGCCTGTAAACTGAGCGCAATCCCAAAAAATATAGAACCCATGCGGGCAAGTTGG
>CBFGNP010000081.1:0-10345 GCA_965650095.1 uncultured Pedobacter sp.
TTAAAGCTTAAGGAGTATTTAGACATCAAACACCTACTATTTGTTTGTAATGGCACTTTCGCGATTCAATTGGCCATCAAGGCCTTAGCCCTTAAAGGTGAAATTATTACTACACCATTTTCTTATGTAGCCACGACAAGCAGTATTGTATGGGAGGGCTGTGAGCCGGTATACGTAGATATAGATAAGGAAACTTTTAATATAGATCCCACGAAAATTGAAGCTGCAATTACACCGCGAACTTCGGCGATATTGGCAACGCATGTTTACGGAAATCCCTGTGATATAGATGCAATCCAGGAAATAGCGGACAAATATGGCTTAAAAGTTATCTATGATGCGGCCCACTGTTTCGGTACGCGATACAAAAACAAATCGGTATTCGACTACGGTGACATCAGTACCACCAGTTTCCATGCCACGAAACTGTTCCATACCATTGAAGGCGGAGCGGTTTTTACCAGAGACCCCGATCTGTTAAAAAAGATGATCTATATCAGGAACTTCGGACATAATGGGCCGGATACATTTGAAGGCCTGGGCATTAATGGCAAAAATTGTGAGTTCCATGCCGCTATGGGCCTGTGCAATCTGAAGCATGTAGACGAAATACTGGAAAAAAGAAAGATGCTCTCTCTTCATTATTTTGAAAGGCTGAGCGCGATTAAAGGAGCCTTTCCAAAATTAAGGGAGGAGAATGACTATAATTATGCGTATTTCCCCGTGCTATTCGAGTCAGAACAATTGAGAGAGCGCTGCATGGACCAACTAGAGCGCTCCAAAATATATTGCCGCAGATATTTTTCGCCGGCGTTATCTACCCTACCGTACGTTAATACAGTGAAAATGCCCGTATGTGACGATGTGGTAAAAAGAATAGTTTGCTTACCACTCTATCATAGTTTAACCTTTCCTGATCTGGATATGATCTGTCGGATCATTATCAGAACCCAGAACTACGAAGATCTGACCCCTGTACAAAAACAGGATTTCGGATTGCTGATCGCCGACAAGATTGAGACAGAAATCAACAACTTAACTCAATAAAATGAGGGTGGTTCTGCAGCTGCATTAAACAGGCTGCCAAAACTTGTATTAACTTTTTAAACCTTAAAGCCATGAACATTTCATTTTCACCCCCATTTATTGATCAGGATGTTATTAACGAAGTAGTGGACACCCTTAAATCCGGCTGGATCACCTCCGGTCCCAAAGTAAAGCAGCTGGAATCGGAAATTGTCAAATTAACTAAATCCAGAACGGCGGTCTGTGTGAATTCCTGGACCTCCGGTGCCATTATGATGCTTAAATGGTTTGGGGTAAAAGAAGGCGACGAAGTCATTGTACCTGCATACTCCTACTGTGCTACGGCACTATGTGTATTGCACTGCGGTGCCACACCTGTGATGGTTGACATTTCGAATGACCTGACCATAGATCCTGAGCGGATAAGAATGGCCATTACCTGGAAAACAAAAGCAATAATTGCTGTCGATATTGCGGGCTGGCCATGCGATTATAACGCCATTAAAGCCGTGATCAAAAACAACAGAACCAGGAGCTTGTTTGTTCCCGAATCTGAGAAACAAGCGCAGTTAGGGAGGATTTTGTTAATCTCGGATGCTGCTCATTCTATTGGTGCAACCTATATGGGACATTCGGCGGCCTTAAGCAGTGATATTTCCATTTTTTCTTTCCATGCAGTGAAAAACATCACTACTGCTGAAGGCGGATGTATATGTCTAAATCTGCCAGCGCAATTTAATCATATTGAAGAGTACAATTTCCTTAAAATATTTTCATTGAATGGTCAGAATAAGGATGCTTACACGAAGTCTAAAGGGGCCAACTGGAGATATGACATCCTATATCAGGGACTGAAAATTAATATGCCTGATGTATGTGCAGCCATCGGCTTAGCACAGATCAGACAATACAAGAATGCCTTACTGCCTGAACGAAAAAGGATCGCCCAAAAATATTGTAATGCCCTGGGCAATTTCGACTGGTTTATCCCTCCTACACTGAAAGATTACTCAAGAGAGTCTTCCTATCATATTTTCCCGTTGAGAATAAAAGGCATTACGGAAGTGCAACGAGATCAGATGATTGAAGATATAGTTGCACTGGGTATTATTGTGAACGTCCATTTTGTGCCGATGCCGATGCTAACTTTCTTTAAAAAGAAAGGGTATAATATTGCAAACTTTCCAAACAGTTATAAACAATATGCCTGTGAAATTTCGCTGCCAATTTATCCGACTCTAACAAACGAGGATACCGATTATATTATTGATGCGGTGATCAGCGTAGTCCAATCGCAGCTTATACATACTAAACTCCAGGCCTTATCGGCCATTTGACCTCATGGGGTCCACTTACCTAATGGGGCGGTTTGTAAATTAATAAGTGGAGAAAACAAAAAAGGGTGCACTTCGATGGGAAGGGCACCCTTTTTTTGTTTTGGTGTTTTGTTTACACCTTGCGGCGCTGAAGGTATGTTTTTAATTTTTCAAACAGATGTAGGGAATTTATGGGTCAACAGGTCGTTGTATTTTTCTAGTAACCTGATATACTTATTCATCCAGTACTCAACTGAACCCGATGGAGGCGCAGTCGACATAGGATCACTGGTCGCGAAAGCGTTCATGTTATCCCCTATCTCACTATCTATCCGGGCAAACTCTTCCGGAAACTCTTTAGAGAAATCATGCATAATGGCACTGCCAATTTTGCAAATGATTTCAAAACTTAAAGATTCCTGATTGAACCAATTGTATATAGTCCTTCTGCTAACGTGTAGTTTTCTAGAGAGCTCACTGATGCGAACATGATCTCTTCTTACAACGCGTTCAATTACTTTACCCACATTTGAACTCATAATAAATGATTTAGTAATAAACTTAACGGTTCAGGATCAACAGGGATGACTGTACCCTAATTTACCAAAATTTTATCAGAATAAAGCGAAAACAAAAGCATAAAGTGCTGAAAATCATCAATTAGCGATGAGGTGATCTATTTTTTCGTACTTCGAATTTTTGCTGATATAGTCAGGAATAATTTCTTTCATTTTCTTAACCATAGCATAATCGTTATGTAAAGTGTTAAGCAACAGCAATTCGTCGATTACACTCTGAACATAAATAAAACTGTTGCTTATGATTTTAGATATTTTGATTTTTGGATGATAGGTTGATATCGTTTGCTCTTCTACCAGCAACAACTCTTCATACAGTTTTTCGCCTGGTCGTAAACCCGTGAATACAATTTTAATGTCTTCTTCGGGAGACAGCCCTGCCAGTTTGATCATGTTGGTTGCCAGATCAACTATTTTGATGGGCTCGCCCATATCGAATATAAAGATCTCTCCCCCATTACCCATTGATGCCGCTTCGAGCACCAGCTGTACCGCTTCTGGTATGGTCATAAAATACCTGGTTATTTCTGGATGGGTCACTGTAATTGGCCCGCCTTTTTCTATTTGTGCTTTAAACCGGGGGATTACTGAGCCATTAGAACCAAGTACATTTCCAAATCTGGTGGTAATAAATCTCGTCCTGGTCTCTGCCATACTATTGACACCATTTTCGTCCGAAATGCTTACTTCCTGCTCACTGTTGAGGGATTGGATATACATTTCGGCGATACGCTTAGATGCCCCCATTATATTTGTAGGACGCACAGCTTTATCTGTAGAAATCATTACAAATTTTTCGACTCCCGACTCTATGGCCAGATCAGCTATATTTTTTGTTCCAAGCACATTGGTTAAGATCGCTTCACAAGGATTGTTTTCCATCATTGGTACATGTTTATAAGCCGCTGCATGAAAAATGATCTGCGGAAGATGTTCGTCGAAGATGATTTTCATTCTGGATCTGTTCTGAATGTTCGCCATGACGACATGCGTTTCAGTTCCGGGAAAATCATCTTCAATCTCAAGCTGTAAATCGTGTAACGGTGTTTCCGCCTGATCGCACAATACAACGCTGGCCGGATTAAAGTTCAGGATCTGACGTACGATTTCGGACCCGATTGAGCCAGCTGCGCCGGTTATTAAAACACGCTTCCCATCTATTTCCCGCAGGATGTTATTTTTTTTGAGTACGATGGGCTCTCTCTGCAATAAATCTTCAATTTTAAGGTCCTTGATCTGATTCGGAGTTAATCTGCCATACAGCCATTTATCAGATTGAGGAACAGTTACCACTTTTATGCCTAGCGCTATGCATTGATCGATCGTATTCTTTTTCCCATTTATGCTTAGATCATCTCCTGTAAAAAGTATCTTTTTTATATCAAACTTATCCCTCAAAGTCCTTATTGACCTGGAATGGTATACATTTTTTTGTTCAATATGCTTGTTTATCTTATTGGGGTTATCGTCAACAAAGGCAAACACATTGAGCGTATTTGATTTACTTTCTTCTAAAGCCTTCTTTACAAGGATGGAATCACTGTCAGAACCGTATATTAAAATATTTTCTTTCTTATCGCTCTTATCGCAGAGCTGTAGGGCTTTTATGTATGCAAATAATCCTTTTACAAAAATTCTCAAAATGATTAAAAGCGATGAGGACACAAAGAAATTCATAATGAGAATTTCGGGAAACCATTTGGCTGAGATCACAAAATAAGGTGCCAGCCATACGCTGCTGATCATCGTAAAAACAAAGGTGGTTAACAATACTGCCATAAATATCCTAACGATATCCTGGGTGTTTGAATACCTGATGATACCGGTATGTATACGCATTCCAATAAATACGCAGATGGCAATTAAACTGTATAAAGTCGTATAAATAAAGAAATTAGAATACAAGAACTGTGCATATTCGAACTTATTGATCAGCAGGAAGGACATGAAAAGCGTCCAGGAGATGATCATCTGATCAATCAGAAGGATCAACCAACGAGAGTATGTTTTTTCACGGAGTAGAAGATTTTTCATAATGGTAAGATTAGATTTAATGGAAAATAACCGCATGTTAAGACATTACCGATAGCGCGATATAAAGGGAAAAAATCAATATTTGCGTTTTTATCAATCCCTTGCTTACTAACCAGCGTGTGGTAAATAGAATCGTTAGCAACATAGCGCCAGCTCTTATAATCTAAGAACAAATCTGAGAAACCTGCCTTCCACCTAAATAAAGTATCTTTTTTAAAGCCTAAGCCACCCCCTAAATTCATGTATCTCATTCCTTCATTTCTGCCTAAAACGGTAACGTGATCAATCAGAAATTTAGCAGGAGATTCGTGTAAATAGGCACTTTTAGTAGCAATTAAATGGCCCTGAACAATGCCATGGGTAAGGGTGATGAGTGTGCCGCACATCACCTCATCTTCAGCATATACGAGTAGCAAACGACAATCAAACTCTTTAGAATTAATCAGATCAAGAAAGTACTGCCGCTCAAACAGGTAATAATCGGTAGACTGAATGCGCTCCATGTTTTCTGCATATATTTCAATAAAGGCATCAATATCTTCGGTATTTTTAGTCTCTTTAGTCAGAAGCCCCTTTCTCCAGCTTTTTTTTATAGCGGAATAAGTAGATTGATTGTACTTTTTACGTTGAGCTTCAATTGGTAAAGTCAAATCAAGGACCACCGTCTTACCATTTTCATAAATACCATTGAAATCGGCCATCAATCTTTCCTGAGCTAGAAATGGATGAAGCCTGGAGAAAACAGAGACGATTTGTTCTTTTTTCAGAAAGCCCAAAAATGCTTTCTTGAAATTATTTATCAGCTCGGCACTCAGCCGTTGATTTTCCTTGTTGGATATTGGACCTACGTAGCCGTATACTGAACTTAGATCAAAAAAAGACGACTGAGGAATTTTTCTTTTCATAAAAGGAAATGCGATATAATCATTATCCTCCTCGTAAACTACAAGAATAGCTACACCACTACTATCCAGGGCATGATACTTCCAGGTATGGTAAAAATCATGAACAAAGGCATTTTGAACATAGAAATCCCATTCCTTTTTTTGAGACAATGTAAATACTTTAATCATATGTTAATACGGCTTATATGGTTCGACAATAATATTTTACAGAAAAAACACTGCCTATAGGCAATATATTGACGTATCGGCCAGAAGTGAAAGGAACTAATTTAAATGGCAGTTCTTTAAAAGGACCTGGTAATTAGAATCCTTGGCATCAAGTACTGATTTACCAAGCATCATTCTCCTGCTATTCATTGAGTGCTTTAGGTTATAAGTTTCATGATATAGCCATAAAGAAGTAAACAGCACTAAGTAATTATCAAAATAATTATGGTTGGTTAACATAAAGGAAAGCAGGGAAAACGACAGAAAAAAGATGGACGGATTGACTTTGAAAAATCTGACGCCATTGACGAAAATGTAGCCGTATATCCACAGGAAATAAAGCATCGCAAAAATTCCTGCTTCACACATTATCATTAAAAAGGTGTTGTGCACCCCGACTTTGATGATGAACGCGCCGTCTGCTTGCCCGCCCCCCATTGCGCCACTAAAGGACCGGTAGCCATTACCCCAAAGTGGGTTGTTTATGATCTTATCATAATAAAGTGCCCAGGTCTCTGTTCTGGAGCCCTCTTTCATGTCATCATCTACTTTTCCGCCCAGGATGGAGGAAAACGCATGCATCCTTTTTGTATTGAGATCCAGCTTATCTCCCACAGAAAGAAACAGGATAAATAATACCAAACAAATAACAAGTTTATAAACATTTTTATAGCTAATCAGGACAGATAAGAGATTGATCAATACCCAGATCAATAAGAATGTTCTTGAAAAAGTGACAAAACCCGCAATTGAAAATAAGATCTGCCCTGGTATTTTAAATTTCTTCTGTTCAATGATTAAACCAAAAGTGTAGCCTAATATACAGGCAAAGCCGGCAAGATTAGGATTTAAGTAGAAGCCACTGTACCTGCCCCCGATACCGATGACAAAAAGGGCTTCATAGATTATACTTAAAGCCCCGATAAGCAATACACCATATATTTCAACGGTTTTAACATCTTTAAGCACAGTTGATGCCGTTATTATAAAAAGAAAATACTTAATAAAGGTGACCAGAAATGTGTCTGAAAATTGTGCACCAACCGACAGTGAAATGAAGGCAAACAAAAGCCCAAATAGTATAAAATGAATTACGGGCATTTCCTTATTGCCCAACATATAATAGGCAATAATAGAAAGAAAGATCGAATAACTTAACATTGACGCCACAGCCGGATTGATGTGCACCAAAGCATAGCTCGGAAGATTGCAGAAAATCAGGAGCAAAATAAACAACTTCAGGTAGGTCATATTGGATTTTATTTGTTTGATCAGTTCATTACAGACAGATGACTACTTATTACTTCAAATTCATTTTTATTCAGCTTCATTTTTATAAACCCGTTCTTTTCATTTGCGCCAAAAGGAATAAAACCCATTTTTTCATAAACGCTATACGCTGCGGCGTTTAACGGATTAACTTCTAACAGCACCGTTTCTAATTCGAGTTCAAAAAAAGCATAGGATAATATAAGCTTGGTAGCTTTTTGCGAGATCCCTTGTCCCCAATAGCTTTTTTCTCCTATAAAGATGTGGTACCAGGCTTCGTCATCTGTTATATCCAGTAATTGAATATTACCTATATACTGGTCGCTTTCTGCGAGACAAATAGCAAACCTCTTTTCATTCGAATTGTTAAGTTTGCTTTTTAGCCATTCCTCTTCAATTTCCAGGGAAATATATCTATCTGGCTTAAATCCGGTATACTTCCATATCTCGGCATCGTTTCTCCATAAACAGGAAACTTTTGCATCCGCCAATATCAGGGGACGTAGGTAAACAGCAGGCTTCATATTATTTTTCTTAGCACATCAAGTATATAGGCCATGTCGTTCAGATCATAGCGATGATCGATAGGTAAGTAAACGATATCTCTAGCCAGCTTGTATTCAAGCATGTCAGCTGTTGTCCATTCAAAAATATTTGGCCAGTACGTAGGAGTAAATACTTTTCTTTCAATCAGTTTTTCTTTTACACCTTTTTTTGAAATGAGTAGCGGATAAAGCATTGCCGGCGTGGAATCTGGAAATTCAAATTCGAATTCGTTAACCGATGACAAATTTTTGTGCAGGAAGTTAAAATTTTCGATTCGTTTATGTTTAGCAGCTTCATAATCTACGCCAGAAAGCATGGCCTGTGTTAGCCGGGACATCGTTTTAAGTTCATTATTGATTAAATTACTTTCATTTTCAATGAAATCAGCATAGCCATATTCTATACCATGATCAATACTCTTAAGGAGATGAGAAAACCGATCGGCCGAAATATCGTTTTCAAGTCTTAAGCGGGCGGGTGTATTGACCTGCAGATAGGCCCCATCTGGCACACCAAAAAATTTACGGCAGGAATAAAAGGTATCGGTTTCAGGCATCGGTTCTGAAAAAAAAGCCTGGGCATTGTCATTGATAAGATTATCGATGATCTGGCTTATTTTTTTTACCGCTTTTTGTTTCAGGCCAAAATAATTGGTATATAGAAAGCATTCTGTCGGACCGATCTGAAAATCAAATATCGGTTCCAGCCGCTCATTGATCGCGTAAAACTGATACGGAATATTTAATCTCTGCATGGGCTCCAGGATCACCTCGCAAGTGAAGTATGGAATATAAATTTTGGTATACCCCTTTAGCTTAAGGATATACGCCAATGCATTTCTCGAGGTATTTAATTTGATCAGATCTGGATAATATTCCCTGCCTTCACAGACATGCAACTGAAAATAGCCGCCTAGGGTTTTAACTTCTGAATTGTGCATATGCATATTACAGTGAATTTAAACCTGGTTATTTAACCCTGTCCGGGTTGATACATCCGTAAATGTGTAGGTTGATAAAACTCTTGCAGGTTAGCTGGAATACGCGCGTTATAGCCAACAACCTGTCTTAAATTTTTACTCAGCGATTCGCCAAACTCATATCCCAGGAACCGGGGAAAGTCAAATTGCGGTTTAAAAAATGGTCTTGTAAAACTTAATGTGAGCACACGTCTTGGTTCTTCAGTATAATTTTTGCCCGCAGCATGCCATAAGTTAGAGTCGAACAAAATAATACTTCCTTTCTTTGCGATCGCCCGATCGGCATTTTCATAGAAATATTCATCATCTGGTTTGATATCTGCCTTATGTGAACCGGAAAGTAACCAGGTTGCACCATTATCGATCGTGAAATCATCTAATAACACAATCATTTGGATCATGATCTTCAGTGACCCTGTAAAGCTTCTCAAATCGCGGTGCACATTCTGAACATAGGGCCGGTCGCTTTTCATGTTAATTACCCCACTCATTCCGTTTAAAATGTAATTGCCTTCTAAGAAACTTCGCATTTCCCTGTCACAGAACATTTCCTCCAGGAAATGCAATCCAAAATTATCACGTTCCAGGATGTGATGAAGCGTTCCCTCCATATTGGTATATATACCATTGTCTACCTGGATCTGTCGCCTTGTATCATAGGCATCGACCAGATCGCCTGTGATCTCGTTGATCAATTCATCACTTAGAGCGTCCTCATAAATAATCCAGCCATATTGACTGATTGCGCATTCAAATTCAGAAATTGTAGCGCCCGCGTATTTGAACTTATTTTTCATTAGTATATATTTGACTTTTTTATATGCTTCTATACAGGGGAAAATAACCCTGATCGGCTTTAATATCCTTTTCTTTCACCAACTGGTTATACGCTTGCTGATCAGCAATAAAACACCAGATATTGTCCTCTAAGACAAGGTCGGAAAATGCTGACTTGAAGTGAAACAAGGTATCTTCTTTACCTCCTACTCCGCCACCCAAATGAAAATACTTCATGCCAAGCTGCCTGCCTAATAAACTAATTTCATCCGTAAGGAGTTTGCTGGGAGATAAGTGGACATGGGATGCACTCGTTGCTGACAAATGATTTCTGATCACGCCATCCGACCACACTACGACGGCTCCACAAATCATTTCATCTCCCTCATATATGAGTATCAACTTACTGTTGAAATCTGCATTCCCCAATAGGGAATTGAAATAGTCCTCGCTAAAAAAATAACTTTGTTGCGCTTCTAGCCTCAACATGTTTTGGTTATACATCGTTGTAAACAAACGAACCTGCTCTGGTGTGTCTGCCTGTGTTACAACGTATTCTTTCTTTTGCAGCTGGCGTATTTGTCGGCCCAGCCTTTTGTGATACCTGGCCCTTTGCGCTTCCAGTGACTGTGTGAGATCTATGTAGATCGTTTTCCCATTTGACCTGATCCCACCCATTTTATCCAGCAAAAAACGTTGTTTAATAAA
>CBFGNP010000082.1:0-10344 GCA_965650095.1 uncultured Pedobacter sp.
AATCCCGAATTACTTATTCTCGACGAAGCTACCGCCAACATAGATACCATTACAGAAAAACTGCTCAGTGATATCTTAAAAAAACTACCAAGTGAAACTACACTGGTAATCATTGCTCACCGGTTGAATACCATCGAGAACGCGGATGAGATATATTTTATAAACTCTGGTGAGGTGATTAAAGCTGGCACACTCAATCATGCGATGAATATGCTGCTAAAAGGAAAAAGAAACAGTTAACAGCAGCGGTTAATGACCGCTGGTGTGATTGTCTTTTTTTCCGAAAGTTAAATAAAGCGCTGCCACCATGATGATTACTGAAAGGATAACTAAGCTGATTAAGGATGCCATAGAATTGTTATTTAAAGTAAATTATACCACAAATATAACTTTACAAATGAATAAAAAACAATTAAACTTTCGCGAAGACTCGTATTCAACATCATAAAGAAAAGCTAAAAATATTTTGTTTGAAAATGAGCAGAGCACAAGGGATTTACGAAAGTGTGAATTTGTTAATAAATTCTATACAAAGGCAAACCAGAAATTCACTAGATTGTTTTTAGTAAAAGATGCTCGACAACCCGATACAAAAGTCCTGTGAGTGGGTGATCCACGTAGGGCAGGCACACCATAAAAAGAAGATCAGCTGCTGATCTTCTTTTTTCCATATATTATCCCGGGATGGGCGGCTCGCATCATTCTTTCCCATAAAGTTCCACATATCGTTTGACCTTTCAGTAGGTAAGTTCACGTTACAAAGCCTAAATTAAGCTTATACCGAACAAATCGAAATAAACCCTGTTGTTATAACTAGATCAATTGAAATAATGTATGACAGAGAGACACACCTATCAAACAGGAATCATCGGGAACTGCGCCTATATTGCACATGTAAACAAAAATACCAATATAGATTGGCTTTGCTGGCCGCGGTTCGATAGCAGTTTCATATTTGGTGGTTTATTGGATAGAGACAAAGGGGGTGAATTCTCCATTCTTCCACACGGTGAATATATATCAAGGCAATACTATCTCGAAAACACGAATGTGCTTTGTACCGAGATAAGTAATCCGGAAGGAAAATACAGGATTATTGATTTTGCACCACGTTTTTATCAATTTGAAAGATACTATAAACCTTTGATGCTAATCCGGAAAGTCGAGCCGCTGGAGGGTAACCCAAGAATTAAGGTGACCTGTAAACCAGTATGCGACTATGGTAATAAGAAGCAAAAAGGCAGTAGGGGCAGTAACCATATCGAATTTACTGGCGACAATGAGGACATGCAATTGAGCACTAACATTTCCCTTAGTTATATAGAAGACGCTAAATATTTCGCGTTAAATGAACCTAAATACCTTATTCTTACTTACGGCCATGAACTGAATGCGCCAATCATCAGCACGGCAGACAGGTTCTTAAGGGAAACCGTTAAATATTGGCGGACATGGATCAAGCATTCCACGATTGCCGGCTTCTATCAATCGTACGTCATCCGCTCAGCCCTCACGCTAAAGATCCATCAATACGAAGATACGGGTGCAATTATAGCAGCAAGTACAACCAGTCTGCCTGAATCACAGGGGAGTGGCAGAAACTGGGACTACCGTTATTGCTGGATGAGAGATACCTATTATGTCATTACCTCCTTAAACCATATCGGTCACTTCGAAGAAATGGAGCGGTATTTTAATTATATCACTGATATTTCTTTCAGAGATGACGAGCGCTATCAGCCACTGTTTGGCATTGCCGGTGAAAGAGTATTAACCGAGCGTAAGCTCAAAAACCTGAAAGGTTATCTTGGAAACACACCTATAAGAATCGGAAACCAGGCTTTTGAACATATTCAAAATGATATTTATGGCCAGGTACTGGTCTCTATGTTGCCACTCTACACGGATAATCGCTTCATCTATTCAGAAAGAAAAGATTCGGAGCAATGGCTGGATTATCTTATGAAAAAGATGGAACGTACTATTGACGAAAAGGATGCAGGGATATGGGAGTTCAGAAATATTGCAAATACCCACTGTTATACCAACCTTTTTCAGTGGGCAGGAGCCAATGCTGCGCTTAAAATGGCTAAAACTATAGGCAATCAAATATATGTGGAAAGGGCCCAGATCCTGATTGATAAAGCAGCCAAGCATATTGAAGACTGCTACGATCCGCTTCGAAAAGTATATAATCATGCTGTGGGCAGTACACACTTGGATGCCAGTACCTTACAACTCATATTAATGAACTACCTTGACCCGGCATCACAAAAGGCAAAGGATCATCTAACTGCTTTGGAAAATGAACTTAAAGGTAAAGATGGGCTATTTTACCGATACTTACATAGAGACGACTTTGGTAAGCCTAAGACCACATTTCTCATTTGTGCTTTTTGGTATGTTGAGGCCCTGGCCTGTGTCGGCAGACTGGATGACGCGATCAAAGAATTTGAATCACTGATTAAATATGCCAATCATTTGATGCTTTTCAGTGAAGATGTAGACGAGAACGATGGCAGTCAATGGGGGAATTTCCCCCAGGCTTACAGCCATGTAGGATTAATGAATGCAGCACACCGCATAGCTATAAAGTTAGACAGACCTGTATTTCTCTAATACAGGTCTTTCAATAACTCCCTTACTTCGTTATAATCCTTAAGATAATATCTGGCGGCAGAAATGTTGCTTCCAACCTTAATAGTATAAGCTTCTGGTGATAAGGCCTTAAAAATATCCTCATCAGTATGATCATCGCCTAAGGCAAGGATAAAATCCGGATCGTTGCCATACAGCCAGTTTTGAGCAGCTTTACCCTTATTGACTTCAATGTTTTTAAACTCAATTACCTTATTCCCCGGCATCATTTGTAAGCCCTTATCCGCAATGATCACTCTTAAATGATTAAGGATCTCATTTGCCCTTAGTTCGCCCAATCCTTCCTCAACTTTGCGATAATGCCATACTAAAGAATAACTTTTTTCTTCTATAAAGGACCCTGGCGTACGGTCAGTATATGTGTCCAACACTGTTTTCACTTCCTGCTTCCATCGATCTGTAAGCAAGGGAAGGGGCTTCCATTCAGCATCTTTATATTTTTGCCAGGCTCCATGCTCAGCTATCATATCCAGGTCTAAATGTCCAAACCATTGCTCCATGGTTTCATATCTGCGACCACTGATCAGTATGACCCTGTTTAGAGGATCTTGTGTTAACCTTTCTAAAATTGAATATAATTCTCTATCAGGTGCAGCCTTGTCAATATCGCCTTTAAAGCCCACCAGCGTACCGTCGTAATCTAAAAAGATGTATCTGTCAGTTGTTCTAGCATAATCAGCCGCTATTTGCGCACGTATGCTTTCTACTGCATGCCTGGTATGCAATGATTCCTGCATTACTTTCACTTCTTTAAGTTTGTCCATAAAGTTTTTAACCCATAAATGAATGTCAAATTTTGTGACCACACTTTGCATGCTTTTCATGCGTAGATGCTGTTCGTCAACCGGCATATTTATCGCTTGCACAATAGCCTGCATGATGTCACCGATATTATTTGGGTTTACAATCAGCGCGTCATTTAATTCCTTCGATGCTCCCGCCATTTCGCTCAGTATCAGTACCCCATCATGTTGGGCTCTGGAAGCCACATATTCCTTACTGACCAGGTTCATTCCATCGCGCATAGGTGTTACCAGGCAAATATCTGCTGTACTATATATCGCCGAAAGAAACTCGACAGAAAAGGACCTGTAAAAATAATGTACAGGAACCCAGTTTATGGTTCTGAAACGAGCATTGATATTACCCACAAGCTGGTCGATCTGATCTTTTAACTCCCTGTATTTCGGAACCGTATCCCTGGACGGCACGACGATCATGTAAAGTGCCAGCTTGCCAATATATTCAGGGTGCAGCTGCAGCAACAGCTCATAAGCCTGTAAACGCTGTAATATACCTTTGCTGTAATCAAGTCTGTCGATAGACAATATCGTTTTAACATTTCGCAGACTTGACTTAAACGATGCAGTAAATTTTGCTACTTTTTCGTTCCTGGTCAGCATTTCAAATTTCCTGGCATCAATACCCATAGGGAATGCTTCAACAACAATCTGCCTGTTCTTGTGATTTAATATATTATCAGAAAGATTGCTTGAAGAAAGCCTTGAGGCCGCGCTTAAAAAATGTCTTGCGTCATCAAACGTGTGAAAGCCCAGCAAATCGGCTCCAAGCATTCCCGCAATTAGCTCCTCCCTCCATGGAATAAGCCTGAAAATTTCAAAAGAAGGAAAAGGGATGTGCTGAAAAAAACCAATGGTCACCTGGCGCTGTTCAGCCCGGATAAGACAGGGCAACAGCAACAACTGGTAATCATGTATCCAGATGGTGTCGTTGCTCTTTAGATGTGCTAATGCCACCGCCTTGAATTTTTCATTTACCATTTTGTAAGCATCCCAGTAGGTTTGTTCAAAATTTGCATAGGTAACAAGGTAATGAAATACAGGCCACAACACCTCGTTAGAAAATCCTTCGTAATACAAGCTGATCTCTTCATTCGTTAGAAAAACGGGAATCAGGTTTAAAGCCGCAAGTCTTTCCCGGACTTCGTCGTGCCGGTCTGCCGGTACTTCTATTCCAGGCCAGCCGATCCAGATGTTATTTCCATTTTTATATACAGAACCTAATCCTGTCGCCAGGCCTCCTTCGCTCGGGCTTAACTTATATTCTCCGTTTTCTTCAGTAATTTTGACCGGTAGGCGGTTTGATATTATGATCGTTTTACTATTTGTTATCATTCTTACTTAAAACAACCAATAAGCTAATAATTTGTTTGAAAAATTATCAAATTTCAGTTAATGCATTAGTTATTAACTGTATATTGAAAGTGGATATTTTCAATTGTAGGACCTTTCGTCCCGGCGATGCCATTTCAATAAAAAAGCCTGTGATTAATCTCTACAAACTTTATTGCCCCTGACATTTCTTCATCAGGAACATTTACAAAAAATTTGGAAATATTAAAAATACTTTACACATTTGATATGTACTACATAACTACTAGTCACTAACCAAATATAAATCATATGTACCACGTTAAGAAATTAAGTGTTAGCAGAAAGAAGGTTTCAATTCTTTGCTACCTTACTTCTATGTTACTTACTGTGACGGGTTGTGCAAAGCCACAGGTAGCTCTGCAATGGCTCGAAAAACAAGCCGCAGGGCAGGAAAACCTGGCTACCGCTACTGTCTTAGCGGTCCCTGTTTACACCACTATCACACTGCTTAATGACGGCAACGAAGGCAATAACGGAGTTATCTATCATTCATTCCGCATCCCATCAATTATTAAAACGAATAATGGTACACTAATCGCCTTTGCAGAAGGCAGAAGATGGATTCCGAGCGACTATGGAGACATTAATATTGTCTTTAAGAAATCGACCAATAAGGGTTCTTCCTGGTCTGCCTGTGGAGAAGTAATTGGAAGCGGACCTGGTAGCTGGACTAATCCGACGGCTGTTTGTGACTGGAGTTTGGGTGCGAATGGTAGGATATGGCTTTTCATGGAATGGAACGATGAGCATAAACAACAATGCTCAGATTTTGCTGCATGGGGTGATAGAAGAATTCATACTTCGTATAGTGATGACATAATAACCTTAAAAATGTTTTCTTAAACTAAATCAGTTATGAAAAAAAGAATCGCCTTGTTTTTATGCGTATCGATTGTTTTTGCCGCCACCAGACTTATGGCGCAAAATAATACGGTAGTTTCTGGAGTTGTTACAGCCGCAGAGAGCGGTGAGACCTTGCCAGGAGTAAGTGTTAAGCTTAAAGGTCGTGCAATCGGGGTGTCTACCGATGCGGATGGTAAATATTCGTTAAATGTACCTGATCAAAACGGGACACTAATCTTTACTTACCTGAGCTTTAAGCCAACAGAAATAGCCATCGCCGGAAGATCCAAAGTAAATGCAACTTTAGCATCAGGAACTACTAAGTTAAGTGAAGTTGTAGTAGTCGGGTATAGTCAGCAATCACGGGAAAAAACTACTGCAGCAGTATCTAAATTGGATAGCAGGCAATTAACCAATATAGCTAGTGCAAATCCTTTAGCTGCAGTTCAAGGTAAAATTGCAGGAGTTTCTATACCACTTTCAAATGGTCAACCGGGTTCTGCTCCCGCTAATATTGTTATCCGCGGCAGTTCGCAGGTTAACGCATACAATACTGGAGGCACAGGTAACACTGGGGGTAGCCCGACCCTGGCTAACAGTCAAGCAGGACCGCTGGTTATTATTGATGGCGTTTTCAGAGACCTGAATGATGTTAACGCTGATGACATCGAAAGCTTTCAGGTAATGAAGGATGCAGCATCTACAGCCGCATATGGCGCCAGGGGAGCAAACGGAGTAATTGTTATAAAAACTAAAGGTGGCAAATTCAGCAATGGCAAAGCAAATATAACTTTCAATTACCGGACCAATTGGGAAACTCCATCAAATGATTACGACTACCTCAATGCAACTGAATACTTAACACTAGCTCGCACTACAATTAAAAACACCAGCGATTTTATAGCTACCCAAAAAAACAATTTCTTGAATAACGGTGGCTTTTCTGCTGGCACCAGGGTTTATACCGCTAAAGGGCAATATGGAAATAACATTAATCTTACAGCACTTTACGATAATATAGTAGCTATAGAAGGGCAGGCATATGTAGATAATTTGCTTTCAAAAGGCTGGACTACAATGGATGACCCAGCTAACCCCGGAACAAAATTATTATATACTGATAACAATTACCAGGATAAGATATGGAATACTGGTTTAACTAATAATTATAATTTTGGAATTGACGGAGGTAATGAAGCTGCAAATTATAATATCTCCATGAATTATGTAGACCAGGAAGGTACGCTCGTTGGTACTAATTATAAACGTTACAGTGTACTTGGAAATTTTGGTTTTAAGGCTACAAATAATTTCCAGGTCAATGCAATGGTTAACTATCAAAACGTTCAACCAAACTATGTAGATAATTATACGAATGATTTAATCCGGGGTGTTCGCATTACGCCACTCATTCGCACGTTTAAAGATGATGGCACGCCCCATACCGGTGAAAACCTGACTGTACGAAACAGGTTTCATACCTTAGCATATGATAATACAAATGTTAGAACGGAGAGAATAATTTCCAGACTGGAAGGTGATTGGAATATTGCAAAGGGATTACGTTTCAGGCCATCTATATCCTATCTAATAGATAATGACAGAACATTATTTGCCAGAAAGGCCTACCCTGATCCTTTACAGTTTTCTACCCAGAGAGAGAAAAGGGAAATTATAGAAGATGGCAGACAATTAATGGTAGATCAAATACTGCAATATAATGTGACCATAAAAAACAATCATAATATTATGGCGCTTGCTGGTTTTAATTATACAAGGGTTGACACAAATGTTGTTAGGATAGGTTCACAAAGGGCAACCAACGACTACATTTCTACTATTGACGAACCTTCCATTTCAAGTATAAATGGTATTCCGACTACCAATGTTACCGCTTTTGGTACTTCTTTAATAGAAACCCGGTCAGCCAGTTATTTTGGCCAGGCAAATTATGACTATAAAGCCAGGTACCTTGCTACAGCTGTTCTTAGATATGATGGTTTTTCTAATTTTGCACCGGCAAATAAATGGGCATTCTTTCCGGCTGCCTCTCTGGGCTGGAATATTCATAATGAAGCATTCTGGCATCTTAAACCTGTGAGTTCCTTAAAACTAAGAGGTAGTTGGGGTCAGGCAGGTTCGGCTAATTTATCCCTTACCTCGACATACGGCAGATACGATGGAAGTGCATATGCACAAAACCCAACCGTAACCCGTTCAAATTTAGCTAACCCTAATTTAAAATGGGAAACTACAGAAACCACTGATATTGCAATAGATGCCGGCTTTTTAAAAGATAGGATAACACTAACTGTAGATTGGTACAATAAACTGACCAAAGACCGACTAGACCTTAAGCCATTACCATCTGAAGCTCCATTTCAAAATATAGTGTTTAACAATGGTGTATTGCAAAATACCGGAGTTGAGGTAGAACTTGGCGGTACTTTAATAAAAAACAAAAATTTCAATTGGAGGGCCAATATTTCATTCGCATACAACCATCAGGAAATAAAAAAGCTTCCTTATAATGGCCGTGACAAAAATCGACAGAATGGTGCAACAATATTTGATCCTACATCAGGAAAAACGATTGAAGTTGGTGGATTGGCAGAAGGCGAGCGTCCTTTCAGCTATTACGCATTTCAGGTTGAAGGTGTATTTTCAACTGACGCAGAAGCTGCGGCCTGGGGCAAAGTGGATCGAATGGCATCCGCCCAGGGCCTGGGTGTTGGTAAAAAAGCCGGAGATTATAAATGGGCAGACTTGAATAACGATAATATTATTGATGCAAATGACATGACATTTATGGGTTTTAAAACTCCTGATAAAACTGGAGGTATACAAAATACATTTAGCTATAAAAATTTCACTATGCGTTTAAACATAGATTTTGCCATGGGGCATGTGATCAGCAATGGTGCTTTATCTAGGTCATTAGGGCAGGGGCGTGCATACAATGAAGGAGCACCAAGGGAAGCTCTGGGCAATGATATATGGCAAAAATCGGGAGATACTGGCAAGCAATATGCCCGCTTTTCATTTGGAGATTTCGATAATGGGCAAAGAAACTATTTAAGAAATGTCAATTCAATTGGCGGTGGCAGTGGATATTCTTCCGATGTTTCTACCATGATTGAAAAAGGTGATTTTCTGGCTTTCCGGGAGTTCTACTTAAGCTATGAAATTCCAGAAAAACTTATAAACAAAATTAAAGCGACCGGAATGGCCCTTTTCGGTAGCATCACCAATATTGGCTACATCACCAAATACAAAGGGCTAAACCCTGAAATTTATAATGGCTATGATCCGGGAGGATACCCTCGTCCAAGACAATTTACGATTGGCGCAAGTGTGAAATTTTAATTAAAATTTATCTAAAACATTATAAAATGAAAAAGATATATATCCTTCCTGCTTTAGCGATTTTATTGCTTTCAACTGTGGGGTGCAAAAAAATGTTGGAAGTTACACCTGAGTCTCAAATTACTGAACAAGTGTATTTTCGTAGTGAAAGTGATTTTGATCCATTTGTAAATGGAAATTATGTCCTGATGAGAGATATAGTTGGTGCTACAGCAGCTTTACAGTATGGTACAGAACGAAGTGAAGAACTTATTAATGGAATTAATAGCAGATTGAATACAGCAGCCTGGCAACAAACACTAAGTCCGGTTAACGGTGGTTTTAACTATAACAACTATTATAAAGCTATCGGAAACTGTAATCTACTATTAGAAAAAATCGAACCATTTGCATTTAACAATACTACACTAAAAAACCGCTTAAAAGCAGAAACATTAGCGCAAAGAGCATTTCTTTATTTTCAGCTTGTAAGAATTATAGGGGATACGCCTTTGATGCTTCAGGCCATTACTGATGAGAATGTTCCGTTATTACCCAGATCCGAAGCAGCTGATGTATTGTTACAAATTTTTGCAGACATCGATATGGCAAGTACCTTATATGCTGACAAAGGGTTTAGTTCAAAGTACCGGTTTTCTTATCCTGCTGCACAGGCCTTGAAAGCTGAGGCAAAACTTTGGAGCGCTAAAGTAGCAGGAGGCGGGCAGGCCGATTTTAATGCCGCAATAACAGCAGTACAGGAGGTAGAGAAATCAAATGCTACTTTGTTATCAGATTTCAGGGCTGTTACGACTACCCGTGCAAATGCTGAAGTGATTTTAGCCGCTTATTATCATCGTGATGAAAAATCACCTAATTATGGACTAAATGCGCTTCCATTCCTTGCCGGAGGCGTTGAAGGGGCTTCAAATCTCGATAGCATACCGTATACAAAAACATCTGTAAATGGGCAAGGGGGTTACCAGATAAGTCAAAAGAGTAAAGACTTATTTACCGGATTAACTGCCACAGATAAACGTATTCGCAATACTTTCATTATTGAACGCAGAGGAGTTACCCAGAGATATTCCTGGATTAACAAGTATCCCGGTAATGTTTATTCGGATGACCGTATTTCTGATAATGATATTATATTATATCGCCTGGCCGATATTTATTTAGTGGCAGCGGAAGCATATGCTGGCATGAACACAACCTCCCCGGCAATTGCTTATTTAAATAAAGTTCGGGGGCGCGCAGGAAACGGTGATTATACAGGTGCAACAGATAAAGCAAGCGTTGAACTTGAAATATTTAAGGAACG
>CBFGNP010000083.1:0-10327 GCA_965650095.1 uncultured Pedobacter sp.
TAATCTGAATATTACTAGTTCTAAAAATGAATATCACCTGATTTTATTCCGCGATAATTATATTTATAGGCGGAAGTTCATTTTTGATTGGCATTTCTGAACAGATTTGGGGTCGAAATTTTATTTTAGGCATAAAAATGAAATAGACATCCCCTCCTGGCTATATTTCAGGTAACATATTAGCGCTAAGTATTTCTTTTAGTGATCCTGATGCTATGGGTAGCCATGATCTATTGAGTAA
This sequence comes from uncultured Pedobacter sp., assembly GCA_965650095.1. Lineage (GTDB taxonomy): Bacteria > Bacteroidota > Bacteroidia > Sphingobacteriales > Sphingobacteriaceae > Pedobacter. Next base: position 242 of record CBFGNP010000083.1, read on the forward strand.
ATTCTTAATTTCAGCTGTCTGCCCTGCCTAACCCACCTGGCTGGCCGGATGATGAATCTAAAAAGAAACTTTTTTAGTCTGAAACACGGCTTCAGCGTTTTTACCTTTTGTGAAAAATAATCAATGATTTTATTATATATGTTTCTGCAGACCGCTGTAAAATATAGGAAAACCAGGTTTTTGTTCAGTGTAGAGAAAGGCATGTTATTCCATCCAAAATCATTTTTAAGGATATCAAATTGCCGCTCCATCGTCCCTCTCTGGTTATAAAAATGGACAAGGGCAACAACATCCGTTTCGAAGTTGTTAGTTAGGATCCCCCTGTATTCATAGGCATCCTGGGTAATCAAATCTACCTGGCCATCTTTTTTCAATCTCCGTTTGGCAATTAGCCTATATGTCTGTGGCTGTTGATTTTGTTCCCTGGCCTGGTTTATAAAGGGAAGAATGTCCGTGTACCCTACTTCCACTAGGCCATTTTTGTCCTCCATCACTTTCCAGTTGCAAATTTGCGGAAAATATTTCTCGACATAGCTGTTTCTGCATCCTATGTAAAAGTGTTCTACCTTCTGTTGTAGGAAAGTAACCACCTCATACTGGTAGGATGCTGCATCTGCCCGAAAGTTTTTAATCTTTTTTACTTTCTTTGTTTCAAGCAGATTAAAAATTCTTTCGAGCGTATCCCTTTGAAATGACTTTGCATCAGAATTTCCATTTCTGTTTTCGATATAAAGTACAAATTGCTCATTGACGGTACAAACACCTGGCTGATAGCCATAATCTCTTTTGTAGGTCATTTTACTGTCCTGTTTTTCATTAAAAATGATCGTGTTATCATAATCAAGGGTAAGTTCCTGGGAATCAAGAACCCCGATCTTTTTGAGGACTTCCAGATTAAAGTTCTCAAGGGTCCGGTTGGTACAATATTGATGTGTAGCCACACCCCGCTTGGTTACACAGGTTTTTGTTTCTGCGGCAAGCCCGGAGAGTCTTCTCAAAACAGTATCGGGGCTTGCCAGTCTAAGATAGGGATTGTCGACAAAATGACTTTTTAAGTGGGTATGGAGATCTTCAACACTATCGCCGCCACAGAGAAAAACAGATTTAAGGGAGTAGAAAACATCCTTCCAGGAATACTTGCTTTGGGCAGCAACGCAGGGCAGATGTGCATGGCAAAGTTTATCGATTTCTAATTTGTTTAAGTAGTCAAAAACAAAATTTATGCCTCCGAAAGAGGATATTGGATTTGAATTTATTATTTTCACAGCAGTAATATTGGTCAACACTAATTTAAGTGAATATTACCTTGCTGCAAAACATTATTTATCAAGGTTTTGCAGCATTTTTTTTTATAACATGCGGACATTAGGAGCTATCGGATGCCAGAAGGCTTTTTCAGCCGACAGCCTGTCCCGACCTTTCGTTAAAGCGATCTTAATGCGCTGGCAAATAGCGGTAGTTGTAGGATTGCTTCGTCGTGCCTCCTCACAATGACGACCTTTCTTATGGGGATCTGTCAATGGGAGGAAGATTGAAAATCAATTTTTTTTGTTGTCATCCGATACTATTTCCCGTAGGTATGAAGCGTCTAATATTTCGATCCTTTTTCTCTGGGCACCAATCTTCCCCGCATTCATGAATTCTGTGAAAATTTTGAAAAGCGTTTCGTAGGTGGTTCCTGAGTAAGAAGCAATATCCTGACGGGATATATCGAGATTTATTGCGCCATTGTTATCAACGCCGAATTGCGACTGTAAGGAAAGAAGCGCATTTGAAATCCTGCCTTTTACCGACATATGCGCCAGATTGCGCATCCGTTCGTGCGACTCCTGAAGCTCGGAAGCAAAAAAATCCATTAGCTGATGAGTAAGGCCGGGATTTACCGTTAAGCTTGATCTAAAAAACTCCAGGTCGATAAAGCATACGGTTGCATTTTCAAGTGCAGTTGCAGAAACGGGGTAGGTGGGATTTTTTCCCAGACCAAGATGGCCGATCACATCTCCTGGCCTTGCAAATCTTATAATGAGTTCCTTTTCATTGTCCCACTTTTTATGAACTTTGATTGTTCCTGAAAAGACGAAAAATATGCCGCCCACAGGTTGAGCTTCAGTGAATAATTGTTCTCCCTTTTTTAACTGAAAATTCTTTTTTTTATGAGAAACGGCAGGTAGCCAGTCCGCTATTACACGGCTGCATAAATAGCAGCTTTTTACATCACACACATTATTACACTCTTTCATTGGATAGGTCTTACTTGCGGCAAAAATACAACTAATATTTAAATACTGGATTTGATTAGTTAATATTGTTTAAAATATATTATATATAAATAAATTGGTTTATTTTGTTAAAATAGTATTGTTTGAAATATATTTATAATTTCATTTTTTGTTTTTTATTCTTACTTTTGCTTCATTCTAAAAAGAAAAATGAGGAACACAAAAAATGTAATACCAATAGCCCCGTCGCTGGGCATTTTCGGTAAATTTAAATTAGGGAGGAACAAAGAGAAAAGTTCGAAGAAGCGTCTTTTATTTATTTCCACGTTGTCGGTAGGCGTTGCGATAGGGATTTCCCTGATCGCAAAGGTTCTCGTGTCTCTGATCAATCTGGTAACAAACATTTCTTTCTATCAGCAGTTCGAATTTGGTTTCCATAGCCCTGCAGATAATCATTTAGGTTTAATGGTAATTGTTGTTCCTATTATCGGCGGTGTTATAGTTGGGCTGATGGCGCTTTATGGTTCCAAAGCGATCAGGGGGCATGGGATTCCGGAGGCAATGGAGCAGGTACTGACCAATCAGAGCAGGATCAAACCTTCAATAGCCATATTAAAACCCGTTTCTTCAGCGATTGCTATAGGTACCGGTGGTCCTTTTGGTGCAGAAGGCCCCATTATTGCAACAGGCGGTGCACTGGGTTCAACCCTTGGGCAGCTATTTACCGTAAGTTCCAATGAACGCAAGATCATCCTTGCAGCAGGAGCAACAGCGGGGATGTCGGCCATATTCGGTACGCCGTTGGCAGCAGTTTTTTTGGCCATTGAGCTGCTATTGTTTGAGTTTTCTCCCAAATCGATTATTCCAGTAGCATTGGCCTGTATTACCGGTGCTGCGGGACATCATCTTCTTTTCGAACAGGGGCCGGTTTTTCCGATGCCAGCACTTTTGGCTCCCTCAAATGCAGCCCTTGGCATATATAGCCTCATCGGTATATTGGTCGGTTTTGCATCACTCGCGCTGACCAAGATTGTGTATTTTATTGAGGATGCCTTTGAGAAACTCCCAGTTCACTGGATGTGGTGGCCAGCCATGGGCGGACTAGCGGTTGGTATAGTCGGTTATTTCGCACCCCGTACCCTCGGGGTAGGATATGATAATATTATTTCGCTTTTAAGTGGACAACTTTCCATTTCGGTCATCCTTTCCTTATGCCTCTTTAAATTTATTTCCTGGGCCATTGCCCTGGGCAGTGGAACCTCTGGCGGGACACTGGCACCCTTGATGACCATTGGCGGAGCCAGCGGTGCTGCGATGGGATATTTATTACATTCCTTTTTCCCCGGGCTCGATATCAGTATACCAATGTCGGCACTGGTGGGAATGTCTGCTATGTTTGCAGGAGCCTCGAGGGCTTATCTTACCAGTATCCTTTTTGCGCTCGAATCTACCCATCAGATCCATGGACTGCTTCCGCTTCTGGGTGCCTGCTCTGGAGCATATCTCATTTCTGTGTTTTTTATGAAAAATACCATCATGACAGAAAAGATTGCACGCAGGGGGGTACATACACCTGATAGCTACGAACCTGACCTATTGTTAAAACTACGGGTTTCAGAGGTAATGGATCATGATCAGGTCTTTATCAGCCCTTATAACACCATTGCTGAGGTAAGAGAATATTTTGCGAAAAATCCTCCGGTGGAAAACCAGTATGCGGTTAAAGCGCCTAAAGGGGATTGCCTGGGAACGGTTTCTATGCTGGATCTTTTCCTGCCTTCACTAGATACAGCAAAAGAAATCACGGCAATTACCAAGACTGTAAATGGCCGGGTTAAAACTAACGACTACTTAAAAAAGGCAGTGGAGCTGATGTCTCAAAACGAGAACGATTTTTTGATGGTATTTAGCAGTAAGGGTGAAAACGCTTTTGCAGGACTGCTAAGCTATAAGGAGGTGGTTAAAGCCTATCATGTAAATCATGAAAAGGAAAGTTCGGTCGGCAGGAACCTCTCGCTGGACAGGCAAGCGAAAAAAATCATTGTTAGGGGCAAAAGGATAATGGCCGATAGAAGGCTTTAAACATATTTATTAAAAATCAATGTTATGAAAAATGCAAGTTATTGTATGATGATTGCCGGTATAATTGTGCTGGTTATCGCTTTCTCTACCACCGGACATCTCAATTCGGTAAATCCCGTGGATTCTCACCCCTGGACCATTAATATCAATGGGATACGTTCGTTTGCCTGGCCAGAATTCTGTGGCGGGCTTCTGATTGCCTTGGGCGGAATTTTCAATATTGCCACATGGCACCAAAAGAAATACCGAATGGACTGATTTCCGTATGTTATCATTACTATAGAACATGAAAACGGTGAAAATCGATAAAGAGAAAATAAGTGCCACGTATGATATCAATCTCACATCCGGTCAACATCTGAATAAACTTCACAATGTAATGGAGGCAAGCCAGGTTGATGAGGTGATAGCGCTTTTAAAAGCTAAGGGATATACGCTTACATTTAATCCCGAAGATTCCAGTGCCGCCTCATGGGGCGTATCCGGTCCCTGGCCATCAGATATCGAATTTGAAATAGATGAGGTAATTACCTGTAAAGGTCCTGATAATGCGCGGCTTAAGGTTCTGGCAATAACCACAAAGCCTTTTGGTTTAAAAGGAATAAGGATATCATCTGCTGAAGAACAGAAGTATTGGACGGTGGAAGAAGTACTGGCAGGTTTCAGAAAAATAGTTAAGTCAATTTTGTTTTCCCTGTTTAAACGGCATTAAAAATTATTGGGAAACTAACTGTCAGTACTTCCAATCCCTGCGAAGGAAGATTAAAATTTAATCGATAGTTTTTCGGAAACAAGAACGTTGTTTTTATAGTACTCGAAGAACCAACTTCCATTCTTTTTTAAAACTACACCGTTCGCGTTCGCATTGTTCGAAATATAACAATCCTCTACAGAGGTTTTTAGTAAGGTCATTACAATTTTAGGGGTTGCATCTATCAGTTGGTAGCCATTGCTTATGGCTTGGGTATACAATAACCCCTCTTGTTGTTCTGTTTTGGCGACGATTGGTTGATTAACCGGTACGGGCACTGTTTTAGCCGCTACGTTTGCCGGGGCAGGTGTTGGTGTTGGATTGGTGGCCGCCGTTGGGTTGCCTGCTACATACTTAAAATCGTTAAAGGAAGTAAATGCATCTTTCAATGCCAAATTGTAAGAAGTCTCATATTCTTTCTCTCTGCTTTTACCTGCCTTGCTTTTTATCACTACAGCTCCCTTACAATCTTTAAGTAAAAGGGTAAGATTGGTAACGAACATACTATTGTTTTCCTGCACTTCTGCTACCAGGGCCCTGCATCTGTCTGTTGCAATTTCTTCTGGTATTTCAGCATTATCAAAATAAACCGTGAAGCCCTTCTCCTCAAAAAAAGCCTTGGTAAGGGTATTTAAGCCATATTGATTAATCTGTTTGAGAAAACTAAATTTCTCGGGCACAATGATGTATTTGTAATTGGCAGCATTAGACTGTGCCTGTACAGAAAAAGAGATTGCTAAAAAGAGAATAAAAAGATACCTTTTCATAACGGTTAATGGAGCTTGGATAAGATTCCGCCTCAATTTATAGAATGAAACGGAGAAAATCAAATTTATCGTTCAGCAACACGATCCATATTAATCAATTACCTACGGTAGGCATCGCAAATGGAATATATCAGATCGCACAAGCGAAAAAAGAACAACTATTTATCACAAAAATTTCTAAATTTAGAAAAAAACCTTTTTTTTATTCCAAAATTAAAACCAATATAAACCAAACATATGCTTAACATTCAAAACACCAAACTATTCTGGGCAAGCTGCCTGGCGTTATTGGTTACCTCTCTTTCCTTCGGCATCCGCGCCGGGATAATGAACCAGCTCGGGATCGATTTTCAACTGAGTACCTCCCAATTGGGCACCATTACGGCTGCTGCCTTCTGGGGATTTCCACTGGCTATTGTGGTCGGAGGATTTGTAGTCGATATGATCGGCATGAAACGTTTGCTGGTAATGGCCTTTATCTTCCATCTGGCCGGAATCGTGCTTACCATTTTTGCTCAGGGCTACTGGAGCCTGTTTTTATCTACCCTGTTAATCGGGATTGCCAACGGTACAGTAGAGGCCGCATGTAATCCATTGGTGGCCGCTTTATACCCCGAAAATAAGACCACCCGCTTAAATCATTTTCACCTATGGTTTCCAGGGGGCATTGTGATCGGCACCTTGTTGGTTACCTTGTTTGTTCAGCTTGGACTGGGCTGGAAGGTACAGGTGGCCATGATGATTATTCCTACTCTAATTTACGGATACCTGTTTTCAAAGTTGGATTTTCCGGTTACCGAAAGGGTATCATCCGGTTACTCCAGTTCGGATATGTATAAAGCAGTACTTTCTCCTTTGTTTATCTTTATGTTCATCTGTATGTTCGGTACGGCAATTACCGAGTTATTTACCGGTCAATGGATAGGTTTATTACTGAAAAATGTAACGGATAATGCCATTTTATTGCTCACGCTTACTACTGGGATTATGGTAATTGGCCGGGGTTTTGCCGAACCCGTGGTTCACCGTCTTGCTCCTCAGGGCGTATTGCTCTTATCTGCAATATTTGCTGCAGCCGGACTTTACATGCTGAGCACCTTTACCGGGAATTCTATTTTCTTCGCTGCAATCATTTTCGGCATAGGCGTTTGTTATTTCTGGCCAACTATGATCGGTTTTGTGGCGGAAAACGTTCCTAAATCCGGAGCACTTGGACTAAACTTAATGGGGGGTGCAGGGATGTTTGCTGTTTCTATTTACACCATGTTTATGGGGAGCTTTTACGATAACCTGATTGTTAAACATTTACCTGCTGGTGCCTCATTAGGCGCTTATTTAAAAGCTCCGGAAAATTCAGCACCAGCGCAGGCGCTTGCCAATGCCAAAAATCTGGCCGGTCCTGAAATTCTGCAGGCTACACTGATTATCCCTATCATATTGATTGTGGCGTTCGGCGGATTGGTTATCTACCTGCGTTCACGAAAAAAGAGCGGGTCTGTAGCTTTGTAACTACGATGGCTTTATAGATTATACGCCATAATACATTAAATGAATAATATCTACAAGTTCATGATGCTAAATCCATCATAACTTGTAGCTATTTATGGTTTATTTTTTTGATCACTGCATTGCGCTTCAATAAATTAATTATAACAAAGAACTGCCTGGCGAGAGCTCGTATGGGGCTTTGCCTGCTTCAAAAATCCTTGTCGCTTCGCTCCCCTGCGTGGTGATTTTATTATCTAATACCCTAATCCAATTGCCTTCGCGCAGCCCTACTATCTTTATGTTATTCTGCGTTAGAAATTCCATGATCCTGGTTTCCCTTGTTTCTCCGTTATGTTTTAACTCCGGATTTGGGTCGAGATAATGGGGATTAAGGTTAAAAGGAACCAGTTCCATGCAATCAAAAGAGGACGGATACACAATAGGCATATCATTGGTGGTTTTCATATTCATACCAGCAATATTGCTTCCGGCGCTACAGCCCAGATAAGCTTTCCCCGCTTTGATATTTTCACTTAAGGGTTTCATTAGTCCCAGCTCATGAAGTGTTTTTACCAGAAGAAAAGTATTGCCTCCCCCCGTAAAAAAACCTTTGGCAGTATGGATCGCCTCAATGGGGTTGTTAAATTCGTGCAGGCCTTTAACGCTGATATTTAGCTGTGAGAAAAAATCGCGGGCTTTGGCCGTATATTCTTCATGCGAAATGCCTCCTGGCCTTGCAAAAGGGATAAATATAATTTCATCTATCCCGGCAAAGAGCGTAATGAGCTCATCTTTCAGGTATTCCAGATAATTACCGCCAAACAGCGTAGAAGTAGAGGCCAGGATAACATTCATTTTATTTTGCTTTCAGCAATTATACCGTTTTTCGTTGAAATAATTATTGTGCAGAGCCAGTAGAAAGATTGGCCATTTTCTAGTTAATGAGAAACGGCAAACTGAAGGTTTTTTCAGAAATGAAGATCCGTTTTTCCTTTAAAAACCTGAGCTTGATAATTAAATACTGATTTGATTATCTAAACTCAGTTTAAGTCGGTCGTCACCCTGAATTTATTTCAGGGTCTTTCCTGCCAAAAAAGATGCTGAAACAAGTTCAGCATGACGATGAGATTAGGAATAAAACTTGTCTGATAGCAGGTTTTAAAACATGTTTTCTTTATGCCTTTCAGAAAAAAACTAATGCTGGGCGTTGGATACCCTGGCTGCAGAAAGATATTTCCTTCGCTCATTTATCCACTCTTTTAACTTTGGGAAAATATACAGGATTGCAAAAGCCAATATGGAAATAACTGCTTGTAAAGAGAGGTTTATTTTGGTCACCGGATTAATGTCAACATCACCCATTACAACATATAGGCGGTATATGCTCCTTATAATAATGAGCATCAATAAGTATTTGCTCCATCCGAACCTGCGTTTGATCAGGATAAAAAGAAGATAACGTGTGATCAGGATCAATATAAAAATAACCAGTTCCTGCGTACTCTTGTAATCGTAGAAAAACAGATTTACTATCCCGATTAAAAAAGTAATTAAAATAAGATTAGAAGATAAGGAATACTTATTCTTTATTAATTTAAAATTTACCAACTTAAATAGGTTAATGACGACCAGACGATGCAAATGTCCTGATAATTTTTTATATCAGGTAATTTCTTGGCTAAAGAAATGTAAACCTGTTGATATTTATCAATACCTATGAGCCGATGGTAAAAAAAAGCGGATTGCCAAACAGCAATCCGCTTTATATCTCTAGTCTAAATTTTGTATTACGCTTTCATTATACGGTCTTTAACCTTCATAGCAGGGTTACCCTGATAAATAACATAAGGCAATAAGTCTTTAGTAGCCACACTTCCCATCGTTAAAACTGCATGACTATGCAGGGTTACACCAGGACCAACTGTAGCTGCGGCACCAATCCAAGCCCCATCTTCCAGCACAATGGGACCGGTCATTAAGTCGAAATTTGTGAGGCTATAATTGTGATTTCCGGTAATGAGAACAGCCTGTTGCGAGATACAGCAGTTTTTTCCAATTTTTACCTGGTCCAAATTGTCTACATAACAATCAGCGAGCCAGCTATAATCGCCGATTTCCATTTTCCATGGATATTTAATGTGGATGCCTGGTTTTATGCGCACCTCTTTGCCAATCCTGCTACCGAATAACCGTAACAGAGCAACCAGTACCGAACTGACGGGCATCAAACGGCTCTTAAAAAAAATAACATCGGTAAAGTACCATAAAACCTGCTTGAGGATGGGCGCACCAACCTTAAAATTGCCAGTATCAAAATTCTTGTGTAGCTGGGTTTTTGTCAAATTTTCCGCTTTATTTGTTGTTGGCAATGGTGTGATTTTTAACTGATTTATTGCTTTTCTTGATCCAAAAATATAACATCGCGAAAATGCAGATGTATACAATGATATTAAATATTTCGTGGTGATAGGTAAAATTGTTCCGCTGCGATTTAAAGAATCCCAGTAATACGCCCAAACCTGCAATACGCAATACATTCAGAACATAGATAGCAATAAAACCGATAATCAGCATTTTAAAAGTAGATTTCCATGGCGCAGGAAATGCCAGTACAAAAGCGGCCAAAAAACTCATTACGCCAAGGCCAAGGCAGGAATAATTCACACGCAGATAAGGGCCGGCTACTACCATAACGTCCATTTCGTTATGAATGGCATAAAAGCCAAAAGCCTTAATAATCCATACCGCAGGTACAATTAATGCTGTTTTTAAACCTTGA
>CBFGNP010000084.1:0-10304 GCA_965650095.1 uncultured Pedobacter sp.
ACTGTCTTTGACAGAAAGTATGATAAGGATTTTTCCAACCGGTGGAGGGAGGGCTTGGCAGAAAGTTTTTATCACGTAATGTCCATTGCCATTTCAGGTAAAGCGGATAGAAAGAATCTTTTTGGATGGGTAGGCAGGATCCTTTCCGCAATATGGCTTATATGTGGAGTAGCGGTTGTTGCATATGTTACCTCTTCGGTAACAAGTGTAATGACCACCCAGTCGCTCACAAATCAGATCAACAGCGTCAATGATCTGCCCGGTAAAAATGTGGGCATACTTACCGGGAGTGTTTCAGAAAGGTATGCCTACGAAACAGGCCTCCAAATTAAATCGTATAATAATATAGATCAGGCTGCGAAAGCACTTGGTGCCCAAGAAATTGACGCTATTATTGGAGATGCCCCTGTGCTGGAATATCATCAGCATACCCACTCAAATGAGTCTTTTGCAGTGGTAGGGCCTCTTTTTAAACCTGATAAATATGGTTTTGGCGTGTCCAAAAAGAGTGGAATCGAGAACCTGTTAACTATAGAATTATTAGGCGCCCATGAACAGGGTTTTATCAACGTACTTCGCAAAAAATATTTTGGTGAGTAAATGCTAATTTGTTTACCCACCAAAATTATTACCCATTCATGTAATAGTGTAATATCCAAAAAAGCTGAAAGACAATAAATGCCAAAACAATGAAAAGTTGTACCCATTTATTGTTTGACCTTGCCGCAATCAGGCAGGCAACAATGTGCACAGATTCCCTGATCGGATAGATCCTTAACATATCTGAATGGTAATTCGGCCCTTTTATGTAGGTATCAACCGAATCAAATAGAAACTGGAGTGCCAAAATACCGAAAAACCATTTTTTCCGTGAGAAAAAATAGGATCTGTAATCTTTATAGTCACGCAGGTCGTCAGGAAAAAGTAAGGCTGCAAGCGTGAAGTAGGTGATTACGTAAATGACCAGAAACATGTATTTTAAAAAATCCCAATGTTTTATCTCCGTCAGATGTATCTCAAACCACCAAAAGTATACCGTACTCAGGAACATGTAAAAGGCCCACATCAGATGTACCGCATATGCTTTTGCACGGCCGGGATGTTCGATGATTTTCACTGCACCCTTCAACGCATGTGTTATACTGAGGCCTAAAATGATGCCCAAAACGGTTTTGATATGGGAAAAAGTTTCCATAGTTAATTATTATAATCTTTTCTAGAAGACATTACCATAAATAAGCGGTCAAGCCCAATCCGACGGTCAGATTGTCGAACCGGACTTTCTCGGATCCGTAATCCTTAAAGGTATACCCACCATTTGGATTTATATCATCTATTATGTCAAGCTTGAAATCATTTTTTGAATTGAAATAATTTACATAGGCCTTAATACCGATGTTTCTCTTTATCTGCTTTTGGATACCCATGCCTGCAGACCAGCTGAATGTACTTTCAGGCTTGTATCTGTAATAAGGTAATTCATTGGAGCCGAAAATTTCCCTGTAATCTTCTTTTAGATTCAGGATAACCTCTCCCTTTGCCCCGGAAGCTGTTCCTGCTCCAAGTTTTCCTGTTACAAACCAATTTCTGGAAAGAGGAAGACTAAAGTAAGGGCCAACATGAATATACCGGATACCCATCGGCTGTGTGTAATGCCCATCACTGATTGTGGGAATATCCACATCATTGAATTTTAAGTTATCATCATTTATCGGAAAACTTGAAAAGGCGAATTCGCCACCAACCCCAAAGTTTTTGTGAAAGAACCACGCGCCTTCGATACCAAAATTAAATCCCCCTTTGGCAAAGAGATCCTCAGACCTTTCTGTCAGATCTTTACTCAATGCTTGCGTATACCCCAGTTTGAGTTCAATAAAGCTAGGCTTCAACTGGATCGGAACATGATTATTGGTCAGTTTGATGTGCTGCCCTTTTTCTTTGAAAATTTTATCGGCAACAACATACCCCAGTTCAGTGGAAAGAATCCCGATCCCTGCACCCGCAAGAACATCAGAGATCCAGTGCCGGTTGTTCAGCTCCCTGCCTACTGCAGTGGCAGTCGCAGCAGTATAAGCACCTATGCTATATAAGGGCGACCGGTATTGTCCATATTCTTTATGAAGAAATGTCGCATTCATGAAAGAATTGGCCGTATGCCCTGAAGGATAAGAGTTATTTGAACTTCCATCCGGGCGTTCAACTTTTGCGGTGTATTTTACTGTGTTTACGACAGAGGCCATGATCACTGCGGAAAAAGCATAGGAAACCAAGGCCCTGCCCATTTTATTTTTTCCCTTCACTCCGGCGGCATTTAATCCAAGTACCGCAACTACAGGGGCGTATTGTAAATAGTCGTCATAATGATATCGGAAAGTAGGCAGGTAGCGGTTGCGGAAACTACGTACATCTTTTCTTATACCCCATGTCGCTGCACTCCCGGCAATCAATAGTACAGGGACGGCAGAAATCCTTACTGGTTTCGAATTCCAAAAATTATTTTTAACAATGGTTGAGTCCATTACCTCAATTCTTTGGGCAATAGCACTTTGAGAGATGAATAACAGGATAAGTGTGGTGAGGCAAACATTCTTCAGGCATCTGGCTGTGTTTAAGGATTTCAAAAGCATAATTTGTTGAGATTAATTTATAGATTCAGATTATTGCCATTTTTTCAAATGGTGTTACATCACTTAGTATAAAGAGGGGACCGTTTAAGAACAAATTCCAGCGGACCTGTATATGAACCATCCGTATTTGACCAAAATGCTTTATGGGTATTGCTGTAAATGCTTACGTTATTGTCCATGTAAATCTGTAGCGTTACGCTGACATCATATTGTTGTTCGCTCTCGCTGTTAGATGAGCCAAAGCCCGTTACCTTGGCCCTGTTCCCATCGGTTTTGACCGTTGCACTACTGCTACCAAAGGTTGAACTTGTCGTATATGCTTTGTTCTGGCTTACTGTACCATCGATGATGTACTCAGCTCCCAAAATGTCACCAAGATTTTTCATCGTGAAACCGATCAGTTTTTCACGGGTTACCCCCGCCTGTAGCAATGCCGCATTAGTGGTCCGTGGATCGAGGATCGTATAGCCGGAGGAGTGCTGTGAAAGCAGATTGTAGGCGTCTTGTTGTGCCTTGATCCCAATTTCCGCGGCGCCTTGCTGATTGTCCAGCAGGAAGGAAAAGGGAAGGATGGCTATCCGGTTATGGTGCTCATCAGGACTGGCTATCATCGATACAGGATCTTTCTGGCGCACCTGCACAGTGGAGGGCTCTTGGGAAAAAACCTCTACTCTTCCACTGGAATGGGTAATTTTAGCTACGTCCGTCTTTTTGATAACGTACTCTGCAGTCTCTCCAGCATATACAAACGTAATGTCACTATCAGTTATACGCAGTATTTTTCCTTTGAGTTCATCTCCAGTGGTCTTCTGAAGGATATCCGGTTTACTGTTCTGATTGCCCTGGGCAGAAACCCCAAGCGAGATAATGGTACAAAAAATAAGAAGGTAAATGTTTTTCATAATAGGGGTTTTTAAATAAAAATAATAATTACTTTTTGTTAAAGTATTATTTATTGTAAATAACAAAGCAAATTCTATACAATATTGAATTAAACAGTTTATCAGAAATCGTAATTATCCAATTTTTGAGTAACCCTTTTCTTGATTCTCGTTTCGCTCTGATTTTTTTTATTCTACTACCTTCGGAATAAGCTTTTCTCTTTCTTTACGTAATTTCATCAATTACCAAGCTCATCGTATTCTGTCATCTTGGTGTTTAGTGCGGTGATTCTCTTTAACTCGGCAATTAATTATTGCTTATCCGAACTTTTGCAGACCCTTTATGGAGCAAAGAATTTTCAAGAGGTTTCTGCTCCTTTTTTTGCCTATAAATCTTTGTTCTTGAGGTAAATAAGCTCCATCGCCATGTTGATCCAAGTGTTTCGATATCTTCTCTCCGAATATTTGAGTTTTTTGGAGAAAAAATGTGTCTATTAGTTACAAATTCGCCTCTATATTCGCTAAGTCATGCGGAGACTGGAGAAATGAAAGAAAAGAAGGTAATTGATGAACAGGGCCTATCCGAGCGGCTTGAATATATGGCTTACGAGCTTCATGCAGGGGCTTTTGGAGGGGTATCTTAAAATGGGTATATGTAATCTTTGGGCTCACGCCAGGTTTCCTATCTATAAGCGGGGCTTTGCTTTGGTTCAAAAGAAAAAAAGATAGCCCATGAAATCTACCGTTGATAAAAATTGTTTTCATATTGTTTCCATTTGTGATACAAAGGTGCAGCACACGGGAACGGCATGTGTAACTAAAACGGACGTTGTCGTAACCAAAACGATCAGTTCGATTTTGATGGTACATTTGGAACTGCTGAGATAATTGCAAACTCCAAAAATGCTGTCAAAATAGTTGCAGGATCTTGACATAAATGTACCAATTGGGTATTTTAGGGAAATGGCATGAATATTTTGGCAAAAACGCCAACCCATTCCGCATTTCAGTTGTCGCCGCGTTTCGCTTTAAAGTGATTATCTGTTCCGGGGCAAAGCGGACTGTTCTGATCTTCGGTCTGTTTTCGCTATGGGAAATTAGGAGTTTTTACGCTAAGAACAGCACCAGAAATGTAATCTAAGTTGTTGCCTTCAAGGCAACTGTAATGAGATTCAATATTGCCTTGTGGTGTAACTGTTGATAAAGAGCGCAGTAGTGTTCATGGCGTGATCGGATTCAATTTCAAGCGTCTGAAAATCAATCAGTATACTGTTTACCATTCGGATGACTCCCCACAGCATAGGCGCCATTATCACTTCATCAAAATCATTCAGGTCAAAATAGGTCAATTGATTGTTGCCTCAGTTAAGTTCCAAAATTTTCCAGGTGCGGGTCACCAGAGATCCATCCTAACGGTGATTTGGGATGTTTTTCATTGCGATAATTTTCCTTAGAAAAGCTGACATTTGTCCTGGTAAAACCCGAAGGCATTCTCTTTCATCGCTTTGTATCTGAGCTTGAGAATTTGTAGAACCATGTTGCGGTTAAAGGATTTTATATTTTTTGATCGCGTTGACATGGAGTTATTATACTAAAAATTATAGTGATTTTTTAATGATACTTTTCGCATTGATCGTTGTCAACTATCCCATTGATATGAGTCAACATCTCTTTATATTTTATTGACAACCTTTGAGAATAACCATTATTAAGCTAAGTTTACAAAATGGCTAGTTTAAAGAAAGACAGCTCGACATCAAAAAAAGTCCCCATTGCACGCCAGTCAAAATATACAGACAGTCTTTGCCTCCGATTTTTGACCTACCCGTCAAAAGCACTTAAAATGTCGAAGTTTTCACCTCAAAAGCGCTTATTAAGGACTGCAATGACAGATTGTTTGAAGTCGTTTTTTAGGAAAGGCTATCATGCTAGGATTATTAAAGTGGAGCTGTTTTTGTTACTGATAGGGGTAGTTCTACTGGGATTTTTTCTATTCACAGGAATTTTGCTGTCGTCGGCAAAAGAACTCTTCATCAGGTAGTTATAGATTAGTAATAACAATCACCGATATCTATAAGTGATTGGACAGTCAAAAAGATGAAAAATATATTGAATGGAAGGATCTAAGATATTGATTATTCTCAAAGATTCCTGGCTCAGGGCCAAAATTTCAGATATACTCTTGTTCAATAAGTATGTAGTCGAGTTGACAGACAATGGAAAGCGGGCAATAGAGCTGGTAAAAAAACACCGGGTCGACTTAATTATCTGTGGAATTGATGTATATGGAATTGATGGATATGGAGTTGTGAGCATGTTAAATAAATTTGTGGATACTGCAGGGATTGGGCTGATTATGTTATTAGAAACGGGGGATCAAACCGCATTGCGCAGGGCAATGGAAATAGGTGCAGACGGTTATCTATCAACGGGTTTCGATGATGCCGAGCTTTTGAACCAAGTCGGGGTAAGGTTAAAGAAAAAAAGACTCCAGCAGAAACTTTTTTTAAAACAGCATTTTCAGGAAAGGAGCATGGTCAAATCAGGCAGTGAAATGTTCTGGCTGGATGAGAAATTGGAGCGGTTGAAAGCCCGGGTCTTTAGAAAGAACCAGACTATCTATAATCAGGGTGAGTATCAGTCAGGTCTTTATTATCTGGTATCTGGCAATATAAAGACTTTTATCTCAGATAGCTCGGGAAATCTCTTAATCACCAATATCTACGGCCCCGGAGAGTATTTTGGGCTCCAAGACTTTGCTTTGGGTTCTTATTTTTTTCACACCTCAAAAGCGATATCAGACGCTGAGATTGTTTCAATTCCGCTGAAAGATATTAATGAAATGATAGTTGAATATCCTTATGTATTAAAAGCTTTTGTTAAAAAACTTGCAGAGTCAGTAAGAGATATAGAGGAACATGCATTGGCACTTACGCATGCCTCAGTAAGAGAACGGGTGGCGGCGGCTATTATCAGACTTGCAAAGCATGGAGAAAATTCTTCAGATAAGCTTCGTGTCAGCCTCCCGAGAATTGATCTGGCAAATGTCATAGGCATAGCCTCAGAGACTTTAAGTAGGATTCTTGGTGATTTTGCTCGTGAGGGACTGATAGAAAAGGACGCGAATGACATTCTCCTTAACAGTATCGAGAAACTTCGGAAAGTCAATAGAGGCAATATCAGGTAAATTCATCTGTCTTAGCTAATATCTTCCGGTAAATATCTTCTGAAAAAAATCAGGGTTCCATTGTCGATGGTCATACTATAGCTTCAGATAAATAAAGAACTTCGATCAATTGCTTTAATGGCAGGTAAAAGACAAAAGATATGTTTTTGCAGTTTGTAAGGGTATTAACACATTAGGTTATACAATGAAAATAAAATCAATAAAAGAAATTAAATTATTTCTCAGGTTTTTCCTGCCAATTATCAACAACACCCACAGACATGCATTGCGCTACGCTTTTAGGCATTCTCTCTTTGCAGAGATTACCGCCGGCAGTAAAGTTTTGGTAAATACATTTTTTGACCGCTCCGATTGCTTTA
This sequence comes from uncultured Pedobacter sp., assembly GCA_965650095.1. GTDB lineage: Bacteria > Bacteroidota > Bacteroidia > Sphingobacteriales > Sphingobacteriaceae > Pedobacter. Next base: position 7,055 of record CBFGNP010000084.1, read on the forward strand.
TTATCGTACTACAGGGGGTTGTTAGTGGATATATTTTTCAGTATCCAATGCCAAGGCGTGATGTTTGGTTGGGAATATCCGATAGCGTGTATTTTGACGATAGCACTGTATATGAAACAAGAGGATTCAATCTTGAGGCGCTGGAAGATTCTTTGATATTGATAATACCTCACGAAGAGCTTGAAAGAGGCTGTGACAATTATCCCATATTAAGCCGCCTTTTTAGCCATTTGCTTTATCCGAACGCAACAAGAGATTTCAACAATCGCGTGCTGCTCTGTGAACTGGATGGGCCAGTAAACAAATTGAGGAATTTCAAAAAGATTTACCCCCGTGTCTGGAAGAAAGTGCCTGAAAGGATCTATAGAAGTTATTTCAATCAGCCAGATCTTTAGTCGTATACCTGAAAAAGCTACCTTGGCTCATTATACAATATGAATATTTTTACGTTGATCCCCAATATTACTGGTCAATTAGGGCCGTTGAGAATATTTACAATTGATTTTCTTTAAGATAAATGGTTCTTTAAATGAGTTCAATTATCATTGCTTGTTGATGTTTTTTCAGCAGTATGACAAGGCTATTCTTTACTTGTTTTTTTTTGTATACATTGTTTTTTGGAGTGTTAAATTTATATGGAGAGTTATACTATTTCCGGATGTTTAAAATCGATATTTTCGGCTTTGCCGACATCACAGATCTCTTGAGCTCTGAAAGGGTTTTCTCCATAACAAAAGAATTTGCGATTTCGTTTTTGATGCCATTTGTTATTTGTTTGATATTTGTTGGCTGCAGTTGGGCTAATGACACATGCTAATGTTGTCAAATGACAACGTTATTTTTTGCCATTTAATACCGCTTTGGAGGTTATAGCGAATGTAATTTTGGTTTATTAAAATCTTAACTAATTATCGAATGGCAAAAAATGCAAAAGTAGGCCTGGAAGCTTTGCTCCGTCCTGAAGACAGTATCGTGGTGTTAATCGATCACCAGTCTTACCAGTTTACCAATTTGAACAGCCACGAGCCTACCATGATTATCAACAATGTTGTTGGCCTGGCAAAGGCAGCTAAAGTATTTAACGTTCCAACAATTCTTACTACAGTAGTGGAAGAACGTGGCGGTTACATTATTAAAGGGCTTCAGGATGTATATCCCGATCAAAAACCGATCAGTCGCACTACGCTCAATACTTGGGAAGATCCCAGGGTAACCGATATTGTTAAAGCTAGCGGCCGTAAGCAGCTTATAATAGCCGGACTTTTTACCGAAATCTGTGTAGCGTTTCCAGCAATCCAGGCTTTGGGCGAAGGCTATGATGTATTTGTTGTTGCAGATGCGTGTGGTGCAGTATTGCTGGAAGCGCACGAACTGGCCATGCAGCGTATGATTCATGCCGGTGCGGTACCAATTAACTGGTTTGCTGTACTGGCCGAATGGCAGCGTGATTGGGCCGAGAAGAAACAGTTATGGGTATTGGTGAAGTTATTCTGGAACACGGTGGTGCCAGTGGTGTTGCCTTGGCTTGGGAATTACAGCTTCTGGCTACCCCTGTAGCAAAATAATACCCGTTCCGGATAGCGCATAATATGCATTGCTGAACTGTATATTATGCGCTATTCAACTTTTTTACAAAAATTGAAAACTTGTTATGACATGGCATTAAAAAGAAAATTGGTAAATAGCTATCTGCCTCAAAACGAACAGGGTTTCTTAGGGCAAGGCCATATTGCCCGCACTTTAGTAGGGGGAGATTTTAAACTATCTGATCCATTTATTTATTTGATGGATGACAATATTGATAAAACAGACCGCATTCCGGTTGGAGGGCCACATCCCCATGCAGGTTTTGAAACAGTTTCGCTTCTTGTAGATGGCAAAATTGTGGAACAGACGGAATCTATGGAAAAGGGCGACTTCCAGATTATGACAGCAGGAAGTGGCATCGTTCACGCCGAAATCATAGACAAGCCTACCAAAGGCAGGTTATTCCAGTTATGGCTGACATTGCCGAAAGAGAACCGCTGGGCAGAACCCAGATTGCAGATCCTTAATGCAGACCTAGTACCCGTATCAGAAAAAGACGGTGTGGGCATAAGGTTGTACAGTGGTTCCCTTGCAGGCATCAGTTCCCCAGTTCTGAATTATGTTCCCTTGATAGTAGCAGAAATCAGTTTTAGTGCTGGTAAATCTACAACACTAGATTTACCGGCAAATTTCAATGCTTTTATCGTGGTAATAAACGGAATGTGGAAATCGGCGAAGAAAAACAGCTTTTAACTGCTGAACAGGTTGGCTGGCTAAATCAATCTGATGAAGATATAGCAAGTGAGCTGCAACTTGATGCAGGAGCAGAAGACGCCCGCTTAATTTTATATGCAGGAAAATCCCAAGATGAGCCCATTGTTTCCCAAGGTCGCTTTATAGCTGATAATGCCGACCAGATCCAAAAACTTTACCAAGATTTCAGGTATGGAAAAATGAATCACATAGCAGCATCTCCTAAACAACAGAATACCTTATTGATAAGAATTGACTTAAAAGAAAACAAAAATTGAAAAAAGATAAAATTATATACTGGGTAACAACTGGTATTGTTGCAGCAATGATGGTATTCAGTGCTTACGGATATTTTACAAACCAAGAAATGAAATGTGCATTCGTACATTTAGGTTTCCAGACAATTTTAGAATTGAATTAGGTGTAATGAAAATTTTAGGTGCATTAGCCACAATGCTCCCCATGGTTCCTAATAAACTGAAGAAGTTTGCCTACTTTGGTTTTACACTTACATTCATTTCAGCGTTTATAGGACATTTTGCGAGTGGAGATCCTTTATCTGCACCAATAATGCCTTTGATATTTTAGGGATTTTGGCTACTTCATACATTTCTAGGAACAAAATTAAAAACCATAACCTAGCATGAAAAAGAAAATAAGTTTTTCAGCTCAGGGACAGCAAGCTGACATTGAACCTATGGTAATCCATCGCGTGCTCCCTAACAGATATGCCGACAAGGTGTGGTCTTTTGTGTTTTTGGATCATGTTGCACCTATATTGCATAGTGAGCCAATCATTGGTTGTAAAGGAAAGTCGACCTTTACATTATATAGAGCAGGGTTCTGCCCTGTTTCAGCCTAAAATAATAGTGTCTTTCATGCCTATATGTTTTAATCTCGATCGCTGATACCAGTCCTTTTTCACCTGCTGAAGTTGTTATGTAGTCGCCTGTCTTTATCTCTTCCAGTT
>CBFGNP010000085.1:0-10297 GCA_965650095.1 uncultured Pedobacter sp.
CGGCTATCGATACGCCGAGTTTTCAACAAAATGGCGCCGCGAAATTGAAACTTCCGTTGGTGCATAATTTTGGTGTCGCTTTACAGAGAGATAATAAATGGCTGATCGGTGCTGATTTTAGAACGGGCAACTGGTCTAAATTAAGTATAGACGGCGAAAACAAAGGCTTGGAAGACAGCTGGGGTGTTTCAGTCGGCGGACAAATAACGCCTGATATGACTTCGGTTAGCAGTTATTTGAATAGGGTTGACTATAGGCTTGGTTTTACTTATGATAAAACCTATATCAAAGTGGCTGAACAGGATGTAAAGCAAATGGCTATTACCTTCGGTCTGGGCCTTCCACTTGCGTTTAACAGGTTTGCTTTTCATAAGCTTAATTTTACGACGGAGATTGGCCGCAGAGGGACGCTTAGTAAGGGCCTCGTTCAGGAAAATTATATTAATTTTCATTTAGGGTTTACACTAAACGACACTTGGTTCAGACGATTTAAGTTTGATTAACAACTTATAAAGGTTATGGTACCGTCATCACTACTAAGGAATCATGATACCTGGACCAAAAGTCCGGGTTTAATTTTTTTTACAGCAATGATTTTTGCGGTACTGCTTTCCCTGGGGTCATGTGGAGAAGACGACCTGAAAAACGCAGCAAAGCTTTCGAAAAAGATCAGTCTGGACACAAACCGGACGACGGGGGTAGATATTATTTATAGTGATTCTGCAAAAGTTAAAGCCAAAGGATTTGCACCAGTCTTGGACAAGATCACTCCTTCAAACGGAGTTGTTTTTCAGGAGATGCCTAAAGGTGTAAAAATAGAATTCCTCGATGAGCACATGACGATCACGGGATCCATCACCTCTGATTATGCAATCATGAAAGAGACCGAAAAGCTGACCATTTTTAAAAGAAATGTCGTTGTGGTAAATCAGGCGCTCACTTTTAATACGGAAGAATTAATCTGGGACCAGAATAAACAGATGTTTTTTTCGCCTAAAGGAATTGTGACGAAGCCAGACGGTTCTTTCGCGAATGCAGTTAACTTTAGCGCTCCTCAGGATTTTAGTTATTATAAAACGGGAACTGGTTATGGCGAGACATATATTGAAGAAAAATTCGGGGAATAATTTAATGTTTTCTTTTTTTCGCAAAAGTTGTATCTTGCGCGCTCTTAAAAAAGATTTATAAATAAGAATATTATGGGATTAATGACATTTTTGCGAAATCGCGCTGGCTATATTTTGATAGGAGCCATCGGTTTTGCAATTGTTGCATTTTTAGTTGGCGATGCAATTAACGTAGGTAAGCCTTTTTGGGCAGAATCTCAAAAAGTTGTCGGATCTGTTGATGGTGAGGAAATTAGCATTGACCAATTCGGTCCTAAGGTAGACCAGAGTTTAGCTCAGTTTAAACAGCAATATGGCGGCTCCGGCAATGCACAAATGCAAGCCATGGCTGTAGATAATGTATGGCAAGGTGAAATAGCCGGTATTCTTTTAGGCAAGGAATACACGCGCCTGGGCTTAACCGTTTCCGGTGATGAGCTGTTTGATTTGCTTCAGGGGAAAAATCCGAGCCCGCTGATCGTTCAGTATTTTGGTAATCCCCAGACTGGTGAGGTCAACCGCGCAGAAGTGCTCAACTCGTTAAAGCAACAAGGTAAAAATCCTCAACTGAAACAACAATGGGATCTTTTACAAAATGAGATTGAAAAACAAGCCCTTCAGAAAAAATATGCCAATTTAATCAGTAATTCCGTTTATGTGACCACATTAGAGGCAAATGATGAATACCTGAACCGTAATAAACTGGCAAGTTTCAAATATACAGGACTGGAGTATGCATCTATACCGGATGCAACAGTAAAGCTTACTGAATCAGATTACTCAGATTATTATAGCCAAAACAAGAAACGTTTTGAAAATCCTACAGAAACCCGTTCTTTTGAATATGTGGCTTTCAGTGTAAGTCCGACGAAATCGGATTCTGTAGCGGTTAAGGCACAGGTAGATAAACTTGCTGCTGATTTTAGAGCGGCGCAGAACGATTCTTTATTTGCTGCAGTTAACTCTGATGTGAAAGTTCCTTATGCGTATATGTCAAAAGGTAAGTTAGATCCTGCGGTTGATTCCGTAGTGTTTAATCTTCCTGCCGGAAGCTACTACGGGCCTAAATTCTCAGGTAATTCCTATAAGCTGGTTAAAGTTATTGATACACGTTTTTCTCCGGATTCAGTAAAAGCAAGCCACATCTTAATCGATCCTTCTAAACTTGGTGGTGTTGATAAAGCTCAGAAGCTGGCGGATTCACTGAGAACGCTGGTTCAAAATGGTACGCCTTTCGCTACGCTTGCACAGAAATACAGCATCGATGGCTCTAAGGATAAAGGTGGCGATCTGGGTACGTTTAGTCGTGGTCAAATGGTGCCTGCATTTGAAGAGGCCGCATTTAATGGGAAGCCAGGGGATCTTAAAGTGGTCACTTCGCAGTTTGGAGTACATTTAATTAAAATTGAAAAACAGGTTGGGTCTTCCAAAGTAGCGAAACTTGCCTATATAGAAAAAAATCTGGTTTCGAGTAACAAGACAAGGGATGCCGCATACAAAAAGGCGAGCAGCTTTTTAAATGAGGTGACCAGCAATAATTTTGCAGAGCTGGCGCAGAAAAAGGGCATTACACTTGGCGTTGCGGATAAAGTTACCCCTACACAAGGCTTTGCTCCTGGTTTAGATAACCCACGTCAGTTGATCCGCGATGCTTACGCGGCTGATAAGGGCGATGTGCTTAAAGAGGTTTATCAAATGGACAATGCTTACGTAGTTGCCCGTGTTACTGATATTAAACCAAAAGGAACACTTCCACTTGAGGCGGTTAAGAAAGATATTGAACCAATGGTTCGTAATGCGGTTAAGGCAAAAATGCTTGCTGAGAAAATCAATAAAGCGTTGGAAGGTTCCGCAAAGATTGAGCAGGTGGCCCAAAAATTAGGTAAACAGGTTTCTCCGGTTGAGAATATCGTATTTGCAAACCCGATTATACCGGGTGCTGCCCAGGAGAACAAACTGGTTGGTGCTGTTTTTGGCACTCAGCCAGGAAAGCTCTCAAAAGCTATTGATGGCAATCAAGGTGTATATGTATTTAGCGTAAATGGATTTAGTAATCCTGCGCCTTTGGCTAATACCTACAAGCAAAAACAAGCGATGATGCAGGCGGGTACACAACGTTCCCTTGGATCAGCATTCCAGGTATTACAGGATAAAAGCGAGATAAAAGACAATAGGGTGAAATTCTATTAATCTTATTTTACGTATTTTTGTAGCCGGAAGCCTTAGCGCTTCCGGTTTTTTTGTGTTTAATGATATTTGTAGCATGGATATTCAGGAAAATTTCGTCAATAAAGTAGCGGCAAGTGGCCTAATCACCCTTAATCTGGAAGATTATTTTCATCCGGGTGAAAGAGTTGTCTATGACATTAAGGATAACCTTTTTCATGGTTTGATTTTACGGGAGAAGGATTTTAGAGCTTTTATAAAAGAACATGACTGGTCTGTTTATACCGGGAAAAACGTTGCCATTGTATGCAGTGCAGACGCAATTGTTCCGACCTGGGCATATATGCTGCTCGCCAGTAAAATGAAGCCCTATGCTAACGAAGTTGTCTTCGGTGACCTGGAGACACTAGAGGCTGTGTTGTTTGCAAAGGGCCTGGCTAAAATAGACCTTAGTGCATTTACCGGTGAACGTGTAGTCATTAAAGGTTGTGCTGATATAGACGTGACCGTTGCAGCTTACGTGGAAATTACGAATTTACTGACTCCTGTGGTGAAAAGCATTATGTATGGCGAGCCCTGCTCAACCGTGCCGGTTTATAAGCGTAAAGATTAATTTGGATTGCTTTTTGTTTAGCCTAAGTATGAGAAAATCCCTGTTGTTAATTGTGATCGTATGGCTAAGCTTGAAAGGCTCGGCTCAGGAGCTACCTTTCGTAAAAGAACCTGTTTTTCAGGCAGGGGAGGTTTTGAAATATAAGTTGAAATACGGTTTTATCACTGCGGCAGAGGGAACACTTAAGGTGCGGGAATCGGATCTTAAGTTTGATGGCAAACCAACATTTAACTTAATGGTAGATGGGCAAACATCGGGGACATTTGACGTTTTTTATAAAATCAGGGACCATTATGATTCGTTTATCGATAAGACCCATTTAAAACCTTATTTTTACCAGGAGAACATTCGTGAAGGTGGTTACCGCAGGCAGGATAAGGCACGGTTTCATCAGGATAGTAAAAAGGTAGTCGCCACACAAGGTACATTCGCAACTCCCAGTACCCAAACTTTCGACCTGGTATCCGCCTATTACTTTGCGCGTAGCCTCGACATTTCAAAGATGAAAATTGGCGATCTTGTAAAGCTCAATTATTTTCTGGGAGATGAGATCAGCCAGCTGGAAATTCAGTTCGTAGGCAGAGAAGTCATTAAAACTAAACTCGGTAAAATAAAATGTTTAAAATTCAGTCCATCTATAAAGCCAGGGCGTATTTTCAGGAAAAATAGTAGATTATACCTTTGGGTAACAGATGATGGCAATCGCGTGCCGGTAAAGGCGCAGGTTGACATTATAGTTGGGTCGGTAACCATGGAAATTAAATCGGCAGAAGGATTGAAATATCCACTTGCTATAGTTAAATAAAAATGATAGAAGTACAGAATACACTTGTTCATGAAGACGTCATTACGGAAAGTTTTGTATGTAACCTGAACAAGTGCAAAGGCATTTGCTGTGTGGAAGGAGATGCGGGTGCACCGCTTGACGTGGCAGAGACTGCTACGCTCAGAGAGATTTATCCTAAGATCAGGCATCTGCTTGAACCTAAAGGAATAGCCGCGATTGAAGAACAGGGGACTTCGGTTGTTGATGCAGACGGCGATTTGACAACGCCCTGTGTGGATGGCAATAAGGAATGCGCATATGTGACCTTCGAAAACGGGATCACGAAGTGTGGGATAGAAAAGGGATATGAACAAGGGCTGGTCGACTGGCAAAAACCGATCTCCTGTCATTTATACCCGATCCGGGTCACTCAATATCCGGAGTTTGAGGTGTTAAATTATGACAGATGGCACATTTGCCATGACGCTTGTTCATTCGGCAGGGCACTAAAAGTTCCGGTGTATCAGTTTCTAAAAGGCCCGCTGATCAGAAAATATGGCGCAGAATGGTTTGCTGAACTCGAAAATAGTGTATCTTCGAATAAGTAAACTTCTATTAACAAGTATTAAATATTAACCTCAAATAGATATAATTTGAAAGGAATAATTCTGGCAGGAGGGAGTGGTACAAGACTGCACCCCCTAACCCTGGTAATGAGCAAGCAGATGATGCCTGTTTATGATAAACCGATGATCTATTATCCGTTGTCCATTTTGATGCTGGCTGGCATTAAAGAAGTACTCATCATTTCGACGCCGCATGATCTGCCAAACTTTGAGAAATTATTGGGTAATGGATCGCGCTTAGGGTGTAAATTTTCTTATGCCGTCCAGGAGCAGCCTAACGGTCTGGCTCAGGCTTTCGTGATTGGTGCTGATTTTATTGGTGACGATAAGGTGGCATTGGTTTTGGGAGATAACATATTTTACGGTGATGGAATGTCCAGGCTTTTACAAGCCAGTGCAGACCCTGAAGGCGGGGTTGTATTTGCGTACAGGGTTTCCGATCCGGAACGTTATGGCGTAGTGGAATTTGACGATCAGAATGTAGCGATTTCGATAGAGGAGAAGCCTGTTCAGCCGAAATCGGATTATGCCGTGCCAGGTTTGTACTTCTATGACAACAGCGTGGTAGACATTGCTAAAAACATTAAGCCATCACCACGTGGGGAATATGAAATTACCGATGTAAACAAAGTTTACCTGGAGCAAGGCAAGCTAAAGGTTGGGGTGCTGAGCAGAGGAACCGCATGGTTAGATACTGGAACCTTTGCCTCGTTGATGCAGGCAGGACAGTTCGTAGAAGTGATAGAAGAACGCCAGGGATTAAAAATTGGCTGTATTGAAGAGGTCGCTTACCGCATGGGATTTATAGATAAAGAGCAGCTGAGAACAATCGCTACTCCTTTGGTAAAGAGTGGATATGGAGAATATCTGCTGAAAATGATAAAATGACCGTTCTCTTCAACGGCTGCATTAGTTTGCCGAAAAGGCAAACAACGCTGAGGCCGTTTCTGAGAAGGTAATTTTATTCGTCAACAGGGCGCATTGTTGAGTTATGTTGAACGTGTCAGCCTTTAGGTGGTATAATTTACATCCAGATGTTATGAAATTTAAAGCTTCGGTTTCACCGGAGCTTTTTTGTTTGCGCAGTATTTAAAAAAACCTGTATTCAGCTTCGGTTATAATTTTGCTATATGAATTGCTTTCCGGCCTATGTGGCACTCCACTTTCTGCGAAATTTCTTTGTTTGTTGTAAGAAATCTTCTTTCAACGTTTGACTGAACAATGATTTACCTTCCCGAAAAGGCCTCGAAAAATTTGCTTTGTTTTTTGCAAAAACTTCCTTCAATCTTTGACTGAACGATAAAGTTACCTTCTCCGAAAAGGCCTCGGAACTTTGCCTTTTTCAGGCAAAGATTCCAGCCTTAGAGGAGAATGGTCACTTTATATGCCAAAATCGTTTAATGATATGATAATATCATAAAATAAATAAGGTGAGAATTCACGTCCTTTGGGTAACCAAATTTTTAACCAGATGACGAAAAATAAATATCTTTTCCCTTTTATCATGATCACCTCACTCTTTTTTATGTGGGGCTTTGTACATAACCTTGATCCGATACTCATCCCGCATTTAAAAAAATCATTCAGCTTATCCACATTGCAGGCTTCATTGGTTGATTCAGCAGTATTTATTGCTTATTTTGTAATGGCCTTGCCAGCTGGATTTATCATGAAAAAGTATGGATATAAAACAGGGATCATTATAGGTCTGCTCCTGTTTGCCCTGGGGTCTTTTTTGTTTATCCCGGCTGCAAATACCCAGCTGTATTTTTTCTTTTTAGTTGCATTGTTTATTATAGCATGCGGTTTAACCATACTCGAAACGGCAGCTAACCCTTACGCTTCTTTATTGGGGCCACCGGAAAATTCTTCTTTTCGCTTAAACTTTGCACAATCTTTTAATGGTCTGGCTGCCACGCTGGCACCGATAATTGGGGCGAAGATTATCCTGACTAAAGGATATTCGGAAACGGAATTGAGTGCCATGACGGAATCCGCTAAACAAATAGCGCTGGCCTCTGAAGCGTCGACGGTAAAAACGCCTTACTTTATTTTGGGCAGTATCATTTTGGTTATCGCCATCATCTTCTTCTTTTTGAAATTGCCGGAAATTAAAGAAACCAAAGAACAGGAAGGTGAGCAAACAGGAATATTACATGCTTTGAAGCACAGACATTTGAGCTGGGCCGTGGCCGCCCAATTCTTTTACGTGGGTGCCCAGGTATGCGTGTTTAGTTTTTTCATATTATATGCAACGAAGGCTGCGGGGATCGATGAGCAGAAGGCAGCTCAATATGCAGGCTATGGCATGGGCATGGCTTTTATGATCGGACGTTTTTTTGGTACTTTTATGATGAAATTCGTTAAACCTGAACGATTACTTACCATTTATGCATTTATAAACGTAGCCTTATGTATGCTGGCGATAGTATCCAATGGAAATGTCGCTCTATATGCCGTTATTGGTATTGCCTTTTTCATGTCGATCATGTTTCCAACCATTTTTTCATTGGGAATTAAAGACCTTGGTAAAGATACCAAGTTTGGAAGCAGCCTAATCATTATGTCTATAGTAGGTGGTGCGATATTACCCCCGGTAATGGGCTATATCAGTGATGAAACGCAGAACATACAAACAGGATATGCGATCCCTCTGATCTGTTTCTTTGTTGTATTCCTGTTTGGCTTAAATGGGCATAAAGTTGTTAAAAAAATAAATTATGAATAGAAGATACTGCTTTACGCTTGACCTGATACCCGATGATCAACTGATCGCCGGGTATGAAGAGATGCACCGCAAAGTATGGCCGGAGATTATAGAAAGTATCAGATCTTCAGGAATTGTGGGCATGGAAATCTATAGAACAGGGAATCGTTTGTTTATGATCATGGACGTAAATGAGGATTTTAGTTTTGAGGATAAGGCAAATATGGATGCTGCTAATGATAAGGTCCAGGAATGGGAAACCCTGATGTGGAAATATCAGCAAGCAGTACCTGGTGCTAAACCGGGTGAGAAATGGATAATGATGGATAAAATATTTGAGTTAAACAAAGGATGGCAGTAAATATGATAAAGAGTTTTTTGCAGATTCACCCCGATGATAATGTGTTAGTGGCCTTGCAGGATTTGCCTAAAGGTCAAATCGTCACGTGGAATGGTCGCACGATCACCTTAAAGGATGACGTGCATGCCAAGCATAAGTTCTTCATTGAGGACGTTCCAGTGGGTGCTGATGTCCTGATGTATGGTGTCCTTGTTGGAAAAGCTACCGCTTTTATCCCGCAGGGGGGATTAATGACTACAGAGAATGTGCATCATGCTTCTCAGGATTATGCGTACCGGAATGTAAATTACGAATGGCAGGTGCCAGACATTTCAAAATTCAGAGACAGGACCTTTAACGGATATCACCGGACAGATGGGAGAGTGGGGACCGCAAACTACTGGCTGTTTGTACCTACGGTTTTTTGTGAGAACAGGAATCTCGATGTGATCAGGGAAGCTTTGCACAATACTTTAGGATATACGGTAACAGATAAATATAAACAGTTTACAGAACAATTACTGGAGGCTTATCAGGCAGGAGAAGATATTGCCGCTTTTAAGCTGGACGGACTTGCTCCGGTAGAACCGCTTAAAAAGAGGGTATTTAAAAATGTAGATGGAATTAAGTTTCTAAATCACCAGGGTGGCTGTGGTGGAACCAGACAGGATTCGGCATTGTTAAGCCAGCTTCTGGCTGCGTATGCAGATCATCCCAATGTTGCCGGAATAACGGTATTGAGCTTAGGCTGTCAGCACCTGCAGACACAAAATTTACTGGATGATGTTAAAACGAGAAACCCTTCCTTTGATAAACCAGTTTTAATATTCGAACAACAGCAAAGCCAGAGCGAAGAGTGGCTGATTAAAGAGGCAATCCAGAAAACGTTTGCGGGACTAACCAAAGTTAATAAAGTTGAAAGAAAGCCTGCCCCGCTAAGTAAATTATGTGTTGGGGTCAAATGTGGAGGAAGTGATGGGTTTAGCGGAATATCTGCCAATCCTGCGGTTGGATATACGTCAGATTTATTAGTAGCTTTAGGAGCTAAAGTTTTACTTGCCGAGTTTCCGGAACTGTGTGGTGCTGAGCAGAATATAATTGACCGGTGTATGAATGAGCCGACAGCAGAGAAATTTATCCGACTGATGCAGGAGTATGATGCACAGGCACATGCTGTAGGTTCGGGATTTCATATGAACCCATCACCGGGTAATATAAAGGATGGTTTAATCACCGATGCGATAAAAAGCACAGGTGCAGCAAAAAAGGCAGGTACCTCACCAGTAGTAGATGTACTCGATTATACGGAGCCTGTAACAAAGCCGGGATTGAGTTTAGTTTGTACACCGGGAAATGATGTGGAGGCTACAACCGGAAAGGCTGCTAGTGGCGCTACCCTGATCTTGTTTACCACTGGCCTGGGCACCCCTACAGGAAATCCCGTTTGTCCGGTGATCAAGGTTGCGACTAATACCGCACTGGCTACGCGAATGGGCGATATCATTGACATAGATACAGGCGGTATCATTCGTGGGGAGAAGACCATTGAGGAAATGGGGACCGAAATTCTGGACTATTGCATTAAAGCGGCAAGTGGAGAGGTAATTCCCAAAGCGGTGCAATTGAACCAGGATGATTTTATCCCATGGAAAAGAGGAGTTTCATTATAATTATTAAAAATGTTTAGTTTAAAAGGAAAATCAGCAATTATTACAGGAGGGGGCAGTGGAATTGGAAAAGCAATATCAGTGCTTTTCGCCAAACAAGGAGCCCATGTTCACATTATCGAATTAAATGCGGATGCAGGTTTGCAAACGGTAAATGAAATCCAGGCTGATGGTGGAATGGCCAGTGTGTATGGATGCGATGTAAGTAACCAGTCGGCCGTCGTTGACGTATTTAAGCAAATTGGCAATATTGATATTCTGGTGAACAATGCGGGGATTGCCCATATTGGAAGGGCAGACAATACC
>CBFGNP010000086.1:0-10286 GCA_965650095.1 uncultured Pedobacter sp.
ATCCCCTGTCTTGGTGACGTTGTGCAAACGAAGCAAAAAATTCCGGCCAGATCAGTTTGCCAGGGGCGGATGGACCTGGCCGATAGATGTTTCTGCACTATACAACAACCCATATATGAAATTAAATGAGTACTGGCAATAATAAATGCTAAGCGATATGAGAAATTATTTTAAAAAAATAAGATGGGGGCTGGGATTATTTTATTTGATCCTGTTATTATTGGCTTCCTGTAAAAAAGATAAATATTATTTTGACGGCGGTAAATCTGATCCCAATTTCAAAGGAACCATGCTGCAGTACCTACAGTCAAAGCCGGTGCAATTCGACACAATTGCACAGATTATAAAAATTGCAGGTCTTGAAAAAGAATTTCAGCAGGATGAACTGACATTTTTTGCGCCAACAGATCAGTCGGTCAGGTCGGCCCTAAAAAACACCAATAACTACCTCTACCAAACCGGTAAAGACACGCTTAAAGTGCTGACTGACATTCGGCCGCAGATATGGCGTAAATACCTGATGATGTATATGTTTAAAGGTGCAAACAGAATGAAAGATTATTACCAGTTGGATATCAATCTTAAATCGGTTTATCCCGGACAGAACTATTATTCTTACAACAATGTAATTTTTAACATCGGGGTGATATTTGATGACATCAACGGGATCAAATATGCAGGTTACAGGCATCTTACGATCGGTTATGTCACAGATCTCAATAAACCTACTGATAGCTGGGTTAGTGCCGATATTTCATCATCAGATATTAAACCGCTTAATGGTGTGGTACATACGCTTAATACCAATCATATTTTCGGATTTGATTACGGATTTGTTTATGATGTTTATGCCGGTAAATGATCAAGATGTTCAGATTTTATAAAACGGAAGTACTTAAAATTAAGATAATGAAATCAAAATATATCAGTTTAACACTGGCTTTTTTAACCATACTTTTTATTATGGCCTGCAAAAAAAGTGAAGTTTATGAAAATCCCTATGAGGGTGGAAAGCAACCCTTAGGGATCAGCCTCAGTCTCACCACGGCTCCTGTGCCTCAGGAAGCAACCGGTGGAAGTACGGTTACATTTGCCGCAACAGGTTTATTGCCGTATAAAGACCTGGCTGTATTTTCTTTTAATGGGCAGAAGGCTGAAATACTCAGTATTACAGAAACTGGTATTACCGTCAAAGTACCTGAAGATGCCAGCACGGGTGTTGCTACCTTATCTATAAACGACCAGGTGTTTTTTGGACCAAGGTTTAAGGTCAGTGGAAAGATCAGTATTGATCCGGAGTTTAGGGTTAGCGGTGGCGCAAACAGGGACATTTTTGCTTATTACCCATTAACAGATGATCGGTTTATTTTTCTTGGCGCATTTACCGATTATGATGGCAAAGGCATCATCACTCCGGTGAACCGCATTGCACGCGTATTTAAAAACGGGAGTGCCGATATTTCTTTCCGTTCAGGTGGTGCAGACGGTTCATTGTACGGAATCGCTCCACTGGAAGATAAATATATAACCGCAGGCAGTTTTTCGGGCTTTTATTTTAACGCCGGAAGATCTATTTTGACAAATATTAATAACATTACCCAGCTTAGTGCCAGTGGCGAAGTGGATTCGGTGCTTGTAGATACTTATAGTACCAACCATAGCCTGGCTCCGGGTATTCCGGCCACAGGAAAGAAAAAGGCCGTTCCTGCTTTTAATGGAGGAACTAATTCTACCATTGGAAAAATTTATAGTTACCAGAATAAATTAACCGCAACCGGTAACTTCAAGTATTATGTCAGCAAACGATATGATATTTCCAGAAAACCGGTCATAATCTCCGGTGTCACACTTTATGCCGATAGTATTGTCACCGACAGTGTAGAGACCCCTCAGGTTGTCCGTTTCAATGCCGATGGATCACTGGACAAAACGTTCCGGTTCAATAGTGCAAATAATATGGGGCTGCCTGCCGGAAACGGGTTTGTCTCCAGCTCCTACATGCAGGCTGACGGAAAGCTGATTGTGGTTGGATCTTTTAATAAGTTTGATGAGCTTCCTGCCGGGCGGATCGTTCGCTTGAATTTAACTGGAACAGTTGATCCTGTTTTTAATTCGGGTACAGGCGCAGATCAGTCCATTGGTTCGATAACCTACAATCCGCTTAACCGGAAGTACTTAATTACAGGTTCTTTTACTAGTTACAACGGCGTGCCAGCCAATGGAATCGCCCTGCTTAATGAGGATGGTTCCATCGATCAGTCATTTGTATCAAAAGGATTTTCCTCTGATGGCGGCGCTACTTTTGCCAAACAGCTTTCAAACGGTATGATCGTAGTGAGCGGTGTCTTTTCCACTTATAATGGCATCAGGCGATCAGGCTTTATGGTGTTAACACCTACGGGAGATTTAGCCAAGGGTTATAATGCGATCGGAAGTATCAAGGGATATGTGAATGATCTTTATGAAACAACCAATTCAACCGGGCAGATGGCAGTTATGCTTATCGGATCATTTAGCCAGATCGATGGTACAACAGCAAATAACATTACCCGCTTAGTATTTGAAAAATAGACCGGAAAATCTTTTAATAGTTAAGAAAATGAAGAATTATAGATTGATAACAGGCATGATAGCACTTTTTACCCTGGGTATTGTGGTATTATCATGCAATAGTGGATTTGATAAGCTGCTGCCATCAAAGGAGTACAACGATTCGACAACCGCAATAGCAAAAGGCAGGAAAGTTTTATACCTGATTGTAGACGGGGCAAGAGGTTGGTCAGTACGGGATGCCCAGGCCCCTAATATTACTGCATTGACTAAAAATGCGACCTATTCGTGGAATTCCCTTAGTGATAGTCTGTCAAATGATGGCAATGGCTGGGCAGATTTGCTTACGGGCGTTAATAAAGCAAAACATAAAATTATTGATGATTCTTTTACCGGAAATAAACTGGATCAGTATCCGGAGATCTTCCAGCGGATTAAAGCTATAAAGCCAGATACAAGAACAGCCGCATTTGCTGCTTCGGTACTCTTTAAAGATAAATTAACTACAGGTGCCGATATCAGTCAATCCTACAGCACTGATGCAGAAGTTAAAACCGCGATTATTTCTGAACTTGGAAACGATGCTTCTGCTTTGATAGTAGGGCAGTTTGGAGCGGTTAATGCTGCCGGAATCCAATTTGGGTACGACAATTCCTTTCCTGCTTATAAAGATGCCATTTTGCAGTTTGATCAATATCTTGGAGAAATCCTCGCGGCGTTGAAATCCAGAAAGAACTATGCAAAAGAGGACTGGCTGATCGTGTTGACTTCCAATCACGGCGGACAAGCAGTAATTCCGGTTGAGCAAGATGACAAAACCATTTTTAGCTATCCCAAAGCCAATACGTTTACAATTATAGCCAACATCGGTTATAAGCCGTATCTGATTGATAAACCGTTCACCGGTAATAAGTATACGGGTAAATTTTTGCGCTTGTATTCCAATCCCGCCAGTTCAGCCGCAACTCCGGCAACCTCGGTCCGGGCTGAAGTCAAGAATAACAATAACATCTATAATTTTGGAGATACCATATCTTTTACGATCGAATTAAAGGTCAAAAAAAATATTCGGGGTACCAGTTATCGATATGAGTGGCCGGTATTTTTCTCTAAAAGATTTGATAAGACCAAAAAGGTCGGAAATGGATGGGGATTTGGTTGGGAGTCGGATAAATGGCGGTTTTTTATGGGAGCACCCGGCCAAGATCATCAAGCAGCTGACGATCCAACGAATCTTATCGATGGCAATTGGCATAGCCTTGCTGTTGTGGTTTTGAACCGCGATTTTAAAAGAGTAATCCGTTATTTCCGTGATGGCAAATATGTGGCAGAGAAAATATTGCCAGACAATTTCGGAACAATGAATAACTCTGCACCCTTACAAATGGGCCTCATTCCCGTCGATCTTAATAATCCTTTTGATGGTTACCTTAGTGATATCCGCATCTGGAAAGCAGCGCTACCTGATGCTGTGATTTCCCAATTTTCCTGCGATACGAGGGTCAATCAGTCACATCCCTACTGGAATCGCCTAATTGGTTATTGGCCGGCAAATGATGGCAGTGGCTTGATTATCAAAGATGAAAGCCCCGCCAAAAATGATTTTTATATTTCAGTTTGTACCGGTACTACTTTACAATGGAATACTTTAAATGATATCATCTGTCCACCTCCCACAGGTGATTTAGCCTTGCTGGTTCCTAAAACCACAGATCTTACACCTCAGATCCTGAGCTGGCTGGCCATTGCGCCGCCTGATAGCTGGAAACTGGATGGAAGGGTCTGGTTAAATCAATAAGGTTTTTTTATTAGTTTTGATGATGAACGAAGAAATCCCGTTCATCATCAAGCTGATTTTTAAATACATATGAAACCGACCTGGCCAGTCCTGATCATGGCTGTGCATTAACTTAATCACAATATGAAGTATTTATTGACCTGTTTTTTATCTTTTTTCTCTCTCTATGGTTTTTCTCAGCATAACAATAGTTTAAAATTGTGGTATAACAAACCTGCAGAGAAATGGGTAGAGGCTTTACCTGTTGGGAATGGAAGAATAGGCGCCATGGTTTTTGGAGGAATAGAACAAGAACTTTTACAGCTTAATGAAAGTACATTGTGGAGCGGCGGCCCAGTAAAAAAAGACGTAAACCCAGAAGCTAAAAATTACCTTCCCAAATTACGCGAAGCATTATTAAAAAACGAAAATTATACAGAAGCAAACCAACTGTCTAAAAAGATGCAGGGACTTTATTCACAGTCCTATCTGCCAATGGGCGATATAATGATCGAGCACGATTTTGGAAGCTCGAAAGCCGATAACTACTACCGGGATCTGAATCTGAAAAACGGACTGTCTACTACGCGCTTCACTGTCAATGGTGTAGAGTATACGAGGGAGATTTTTACTTCCGCCCCAGATAACATAATGGTAATCAGAATCAGGGCAAATCAGGTTGGTAAACTAAAATTTACGGTAGCTGTAAATAGTTTGCTTAATTACCGGTTATCCACGCAGTTTAATAACGAACTTATTGTAAGCGGCAAGGCACCGACCAATGTAAATCCGTCATATTATAATCCTAAAGGTGTAGAGCCTGTTATTTACGGAGATACGGGCCGATGCAACGGAATGCGGTTTCAATACAGGATAAAAGCAATAAGCAAAGATGGAAGTGTGAATACGCAAAACGATCATTTGCTCATATCTGGCGCTACCGAAGTATGGTTATATGTAGCTGTGGCCACAAGCTATAATGGCTTTGATAAATGTCCGGATAAAGAAGGAAAGGATGAAAATAAACTGGTTTCCGATCTGATTGATAAAGCTTCCAAAAAGACTTATCAACATATTTTTAATGCACATGTTGCTGATTTTAAAAAATATTTCGACCGGGTATCTTTCCATGTTAGGGATACGCTGGCTAATAATCCTAATGCCAATCTGCCTGCTGATGAAAGGTTAAAACGATATGCTTCGGGAATTTATGATCCAGGTTTGGAAACACTATATTTTCAATATGGAAGGTACCTGCTAATGTCCTCATCCCGTCCGGGCGGACCGCCGGCAAATCTTCAGGGAATCTGGAACAAGGAGCTCCGGGCGCCATGGAGTTCAAATTACACGATTAATATCAATACCCAGATGAATTACTGGCCTGCAGAAATAACCAATCTTTCAGAAATGCATATGCCACTTTTGAACTGGATACAAAGTTTGTCGAAAACTGGAAAAGCAACCGCAAAGGAATTTTACAACGCAAACGGTTGGGTTGCACACCACAATTCGGATTTATGGGCTTTAAGCAACCCGGTAGGAGATAGGGGTGCCGGCGACCCTGTTTGGGCGAACTGGGCAATGGGCGGAAACTGGCTTTGTCAGCATTTGTATGAACATTACCGATATACCGGAGATAAGAAATTCCTTGTCGAAAAGGCCTATCCGGTGATGAAGGGAGCTGCACTTTTTATACTTGACTGGCTGGTTGAAGACAAGGATGGTTATCTGGTTACCGCGCCTGCAACCTCTCCAGAAAATAAGTTTAAAGATATGGCCGGAAATCAACAGTCGGTATCTGTGGCAACCACAATGGATATGTCAATTATCAGGGATCTTTTTGCAAACGTGATAGAAGCTGCAAATGTGATAGGTACAGATAATACTTTTCGGGATTTACTGATTTCAAAACAAAAGAAACTCTACCCATTAAAGATCGGAAGTAAAGGACAGATCCAGGAATGGTATAAAGATTTCCCCGAAACGGATATCCATCACCGGCATGCTTCACATCTTTTTGGTTTATACCCGGGCAGGGAGATCTCACCTTTAACACCGGAATATTTTAATGCGGCACGAAAATCCCTTGAAATACGGGGAGATGATGGGACCGGCTGGAGTAAAGGCTGGAAGATTAACTGGTGGGCAAGACTACAGGATGGCGACCATGCATATAGCCTGATCCGCCAATTGTTAAACTATGTGGAAACTACTGGTGGCAGTGTTATGGGCGGTGGTACCTATCCGAATTTTTTTGATGCACATCCGCCGTTCCAGATTGATGGCAACTTTGCCGGTACAGCAGGAATGGCTGAAATGCTGATGCAGAGTCACCTCGGCTATATCCAGTTATTGCCAGCATTACCAAAAGCCTGGAATGAAGGTGAAATAAAAGGCCTTAAGGCCCGGGGGGGATTTGAAATAGCGATTACCTGGAAAAACATGAAGTTGCAGGCAGGGTCGATAAAATCTATAAATGGGAATGAATGTATTTTGCAGACAGATCTGCCAATAAGGATAAATGGAGCAAAGACCAGCTCCAAAAAAAATACCGGAGGCTACGAGACTAAGTTTAAAACCAGTAAAAATAAAACGTATCAATTTACCGCTTTATAGCAAAAAAATTGCGATAGGTGCGGCCTTAGCTTTTAATTTGAAGACTAGCGCAATAGACCACTGGCTAAATTAGGCCATTTGCCATATCGTTTTCTGGAATTTAACTGCCTATTTTATTTGAAACATTTTTATCCGGTTGTTCTTTGTCTTTAACGTCTCACCTGACTTGGAGGAATACCAAACTTTCTCTTGAATGCACTACTAAAGTGCTGCAATGAACAGTAGCCCAATTCAAAAGCAATTTCGGTAGCTTGTTTTTTACCTTCGAGCAGATCATTTTTTGAAAGATCTAAACGTAAGTCAGATAAATAAGAAAAAGCTGTCTGATTAAACATTTCTTTAAATCCCCGCTTGAGTTTATATTCATTTATCCCCACTATTTTTGCCAATTCTACCAGCGTTGGTGGGGATTCAATATTTTTAACCAAATAATCACGGGCAAATACAATTCGTTCTTTGTCGTAATCATGTTTTATGTATTCAGATTTTGAGTTTTGAAAGTTATTAAACGATTCGGCTTGCAAAACAAGTAGTTCAATCGTTTTCGAAAGAAGAAATAACCGCTTTAACCCATTTGTATAATCACAGTTCAAAATTGAATTAATACAGGTTTGTAAGGGCAGATCAATATTTAGATTAGAATTTGAAAAAGCTACAGGTGTTCCCGAAACTATTTTCTCCGCAAACTGCTTAAGTGAGTCATTTCCATCTTTTGACATCTTCAAAAAAGAATCCTTCGCAAATTGAATCATAAATGATTTCATCCGCAACTCATCAAACTTCATTTTACCTTCAGCACTGGTGCCATAGAATAAATTATGCTGATTTCCATTCAACTCAAAAGAATTTCTCATCCCATCATGTTTTATTGAAGTCCTTCCCTGCAAATTAAAGTGCATGGTTACTAATTCTGTATCTCCTCTCCAATCCAGTTCTGTTGGTCTATCCAGATCGGTTTCGGAATATAGAATCTTGATACCATCAAAAAGCCATTGTTTTGCCGTTAATTGCCCAAAAGGGATGTTTATTTTAAAGGTATCTTCTTTAAAACCGTGATTATTAAAATCATTTTCATCAAAGGCCGTTTTAAATGCCTTTTTATCATTTTTTAATTCAAACCCCATTGCTCCCTAATATATCAGTTTAACTCCTTTTTTTACAAGCTCATCTTTTGATTGTGCGATAATTTTGCATCATAAGGTATGTACGGAATATATAAAATCGAAGTTAGAAAAAATTCCATAGCCTAATGATTACCCCAAATGATAAAATGGAAATATAAAAGTATATGACAATAAAGCAATTGAAATTAATCAATTGGGAGATGGGCCTATTTATTACTCAGGAAATGCTGTGCTGTGTGATATAAATAAAAGAGGAGAAGGTGAACACATTTAGCAACGATAATTTTTAAACATGGAAAATACACACCAATACTCGAAAGCCACCCAATGGCTATTTTGTTCCATCTGTGCTTACTTTATAATGAACGGCGCTCAGGTATGGGAAACTGCGCTAATGGTTCCTGCGTGGACAGCAGCCCCGCCTTCCTCATTAATTTTTTTTCAAAAACCCTATGGCTTGGATTTTAAAGTGTTCTGGATAATAGTACATGGGATACATGAAATAATATTTATTACAGCTTTAATTTTTAACTGGAAGATAAAGAAACGCAGAAGGTTGATTGTATTGGTTCTTGTCGGACATATTGCAGTCAGGGTATGGACATTAATGTATTTCGCGCCAACTATCATGGAATTCCAGCGGATGCCCTATAGCAATACTGTTAATGTATTCCTGCAAGAAAAAGCAGCACAATGGCGCAATTTAAATTATGTGAGGGTGGCGATATTTTTTGCGCTAAACTTTTTACTGATATCAGGATTAAAAATAAAAGAGAAAAACAATGAATAAAAAAGCAATAATAATTGGTGCAGGTGTTGCAGGGCCAATACTGGCCTTACAACTGAAAAAAATAGGTTTTGATTCTGAAATATTTGAATCGAGATCAGAAGACAATACAAAAGAAGGAGCCTTTTTGGGACTTACCCCCAATGGTTTGAATGTATTGAAAGAATTTGTTGATTTGAGGATGCTCAAAGATGACTATACGCCCGGTTCAATAAAATTTTTCAATTCCAAAGGAAAACAGATAGCAGAACTGGGTACAGCTTATCAGAAACAGCAATACGGTGTAGAAACATTGCAGTTAAAACGGGAAAATCTTAATAAATATGCCCGGATAGCAGCAGCTGATGCCGACATAAAAATAGGATATGATAAGAAATTTATAGGCTATGATGAAACAAATGACCAGGTAACAGCGCATTTTACTGATGGAACTATGGCGACTGGTGATATTATGATTGGCTGTGATGGAATGTTTTCCGAGGTTAGAAACCAGTTGTTTCCGGAAGTCTCTGCAATCAAGTACACAAAGCTCATCTCTACCGGTGGTTATGCTAAGATTCCCGAACTTTCAGAGCCCTTGGATTCAATACGGATGACCTTTGGAGAAAGGGGGTTTTTTGCCTATTCTGTTTCTGACAAAGGGGAAGTCTGGTGGTTCAATAATTATTTTAGAGAACAGCAGCCAAAGCCACAGGAAATAGAGAAAACATTAAAAACTGAAATTCAGGACCATTTAGTAAATGTTCATAAAAATGATGATCCTTTATTCTCCAAAATAATCAGAAACAGCCACGAGATTATTGCCTATCCTATTTATGATGTGCCCAAGCTTTCGCATTGGTATAAAGGCAGAGTCTGTCTTATTGGAGACGCTGCACATGGTATTTCTCCACATATCGGTCAAGGAGCATCACTGGCATTAGAAGATACTGTTGTAATTGCGGAGCTGTTAAAATTACATGAAGACTATAGAACTGCATTTCAGATTTTCCAGGCCAAACGCCAGCCCAGGGTAGAAAAAGTAATAAAAAGCGCCAGAAAAGTGGGCGGTACTAAAACAAAAACAAACCCGATAGCAGCGTGGTTCCGCGACCGCTTAATTGGGGTCTTTATTGGCAAACAAATTCAACAGCTTGATTGGATTTATGGCTGGACTTATTCAGATAAGAATAACAGTTAGTACAAGAGCATCAGATAGAATCTAAATTTAAAAAGTACAGACTCTGTTTTAGTGTTAAAATATTGTGTATGAGTTGTTTATGTCTATTTTGTATTTCCGTCTAACTAGGCCATAGCACCGTATCCCCGTTCTACTTAAATCCGGCCTAACAAATTTTTCGGGATTCTCTACCCAAGCAAACCTACTAGCTTAGAAATAAAAATTTTCATCCGTTGTTTTTTGTTTCTTTTTGTCGCCAAAAAGAAAGAAGCC
>CBFGNP010000087.1:0-10152 GCA_965650095.1 uncultured Pedobacter sp.
ATAAAGGAAAGAGTCATCGTTGGCTTAGTGGTAAGCGCACTGAATGAGTCCAGTTATTGCCTGGAAACCCAGGTCATGATCGCCAAGCTCAACGGATTCAGTGAAGAGCAGATTAATGAGATCAAAAGTGGATCGGCAAGTTTTAACAAGCGTTACCAGGCACTACTCCAGCTCAGCCATAGCATTGTTGGTACGAAAGGAGATCCCCAGGAGGAGCAATTTACATCCTTTTATGAGGCGGGATATACGCATGAGAATCTGGTGGACATGATCATCTGCATTGGTGATACCCTCATTACTAATTTGCTGACCCGCACCATGAATGTCCCTTCCGATTGCTGGTCACATCACAGCGCATTGCGGTAACTAAAAAAATTGTAAGGATGTCACCTTTGCACCGACTAAGACTAAATAGCATTATATCAAATATATTTCAATTCTTATTAATCTATGCAGACCGATCCAAATGAATCCATAGCGAGAACAAAACATATACTTCATCCACAATCATGGGTGAGCAACCATGCGGATTATCTTTATGCTTATGCAGCTTCCCGTATCAATGATACCGAGCAGGCCAGGGATTTGGTGCAGGATACCTTTGTAGCTGCGCTGGAAGCTGCTGACAAATTTGAAGGCCGAAGCACTGAGCGAACCTGGCTTACAGCAATCCTGAAATTTAAGGTCATTGATTTTTATCGAAAAAGCAGCTCGATAGTCCCCAGGCCCAGTGATCTTGAGGACCATGAGAAAGGTGATCAGGATTTCTTCGATGCCAACGACGGGCACTGGAATGATCAACACAGACCCAGGGAACTGGGTATAGAAGAGCCTGATGCACTCGAAAATAAGGAGTTTAAAAAAATCCTCGAGCAATGCATGAAAAAATTGCCGATGCTTTGGCTTGCGGTATTTACGATGAAACATATGGATGGGGAAGCCACTGAGTTGATCTGTACCGAGCTGAAGATATCGGCAGCAAATTTTTGGGTAATCATACACCGGAGTAAGGTGAACCTGCGGTCCTGCCTTCAAAAGAACTGGTTTAAATCTGAATGACATGAATGAACTAAAGAAAATACAGTACAACTGCAGAAAAGCGACTTATTTGATCGAAAAACAGCTAATCGACCGGATCACTGCCAGGGAAAAACTGGAATTGAGGATCCACCTGGTCACCTGCTCCATCTGCCGAACATTTCAGCGGCAGAGCCTGGTGATTAATCAGATGGTGCGCAGCCTCTTTGATTCCAATAATACCGCCGCACTAAAACTGGATAAGGAATATAAAAAGAAGTTACAAAAACAGATCGATGACCTGCTGGATAAAAACTAACAACAGCGGTGTTCCGGAAGATATTTTTTTAGTCCTCACTTTTTAATGCGCTCGCAGCGGCCATCAACAACGATGCACTTAACCTTTGAGTAATATCAGGATTGATATATTCAAATAATATGGTACCTTTTTTATTAAGAATAAATACTGAAGGCACGGGCAGCAGTTTATCTACATTCCTGCCCCCTGAGGTTTCAGGTAAAAATGAGTCATAATTCTTGGGACTTTTGTAAGCGATGCCGAACTGCTTTGCCAGGTTCAAGTCGGCATCTGATAGCAAGGTATAGGAAAGCTCCTGTTTGCCCATGGTTTTACGAAGGTTTTCCGGGCTATCAGTACTAACGGCTACAATCTGGTAGCCCAGTTTCCCTAGATCCTGCTCGGCCTCCTGCAAGCCTGAAAGTTGCCTGGAGCAGTATGGACACCACCCTCCCCGGTAGAATACCAATATTGTAGGTTTGTCGCCGACTGACTTGTTCAAGTCAAATGTTTCGCCCGAATAACTGGTCATTTTCAATACCGGTATCCTTTCGCCGATTAGCAGGGGACTGATGTCATTTGGATTCAACGGCACGCCATTAACCGTTTTCAAGGTATCGCTAGTCAGACCCAGAGCACTCCATTGTGTCGAAGATGCCTTTGAATTTAAAGTAGACAGGCATAGCAAGGTAATCAAGAGCAGGACGGTCAGACCGCTGCTGATCTTTAGATTGTTGTGAAGATTTTTTTTCATGTGAGTTCTTTTCCTGGTTTAGTCGAACCTGTTTTCAATTCCTTACAAAAAATCTCATAAGGATGCCTTTTGACATAGGGTTTGTCCCAGTAACAGAAAAGATAAAAAATATTGTAAGGGCTGGCGGTTTTTCCCGACCAAGCCAGAAAAGCAAATATGAAAAACTTAAAAATTACGTCCTGGGCGGCGGCGGCTATTATGCCCCTTGCCTTTGTGTCCTGTAAAAAAAAAGACAATAATGGTCCAATAAGTTCCGGTGAAAAAATAACCATTACTATTGAAAATGTATTAAATTCTAAGCCGCTGGTTCAATCTGGCACTTTTCAGGGAAATGGCTCCCCAGGGTTGATTTTCCCAGGACAGTCTTCGACAATTACCTTCTCTGCGGCCAAAGGAGAAACAATCAGCTTTGCGATGATGTATGGTGCATCCAATGATTTATTCTTTGCTCCGGAAAATCCAGGAATTCTGGTATATGATAACGATGGAAAGCCAGTAGAAGGTGATGTTTCTATACAAGTAAAGCTATGGGATAATGGCACACGTGTGAACCAGGCCCCGGGGGCGGCCGTGAACCACCCCGGAACTGCAGAAACCAACAACATTATGGAGGTCAACGGTACCGATGCCCAGGGAAATACCTATCTGTCTGCAGCTAAGCTGGTCAAAGCAAGCTTGAAGTATAATGGCAATTCACAATTCACCCTTACAATAGAGAACACCTCAGGGGGAACTGCTAACGAAACTCCTTTAAGCCCGGGAGTATGGACAGTATCCTACATCGCGGGTGCAAACCTGCTCAGCCCGGCGCCCTTGTATATCAAAGCGAAACTAACTGCCAATGGACTGACTGCCCTGGCAGAATCTGGAGATAATACTGCGCTAAAAGCCTATGCGAGCAGCCTTACCGGCATCTTCACTCCACTATCCCCTATCCTGGTGGTAGTTTATAATGGGATTGAAAACCCAGTGTACAAAATTGGTGAGAAAGACCGCAACGAAGGGCTTAAGGATTTGGCTCAAAAGGGAAATGCCGATGTGCTGGCAACCACACTTAAAACCAGGAAAGGTGTCAAGTCGGTATATGTGCTTGCAGCTCCGACAACAACCGTCTTGCTGCCAAAAATTGGTGGACAACCTGGAGGAAGTGTGTCGCAGGAACTTGAGGTTTCAAAAGGAGACCGGGTCGCAGTAGCAACTATGTATGGCTTTTCAAATGACTGGTTCTTTGCTAGCGGTGCAGATGGAATTGATCCCTTCAAAAAAGGAGATGCAACTGCTGCAATTGGCCTGTACAATGATGGGACTGCAGTAGATCAATTTCCTGGGGCCGGACTTACCCAATTTAATCTGGCGGGAACCCCACTTACAGAGAGCTTGCCTATTGCAGCAGTACCAAATCCAAATGCCTTCACCACGTTGCCGGCAATTGGTGAAATGGTAAAAGTTAGTTTCAAATAAGAGATCCCGAAAACCGAGATATGATTAGTAGAATCACCCGGCTGCTGTAAGGCACCGGGTTTTCCTATTTATGGGCCTGAATTTTATCTACCAGATTCGATCAATGAAAGGATATTTCCTGCCGGGTCTTTAAACCATGCAATCACCGGACCTTCGCCACGTAAAATCCCTTTGGCATCAGTTTTAAGGTTCTCATAGTCATAATGCTCAAACTGAACTCCTTTTTCTGACAATTCATCAACCGCATTGTCAACGCTGTCCACCGGAAAATTAAGGACAGTAAAGCTAGCAGGCTGGTGATCTGGTTTTGGATAGATCAAAACCGGTGTAGGGCCGCCGACATGCAATTCAGTTGTGCCCATTGCCCCCTCAGTGACCTCCAGCCCCAGAATGGACTGATAAAATTCTTTGACTTTGTCCAGATCATCTGCCGAAAAGGAACTAAATGCTTTTGAGTTTTTTAACATGATATTTAAATTTATGAAGGTTAAATCAGGTTTTCCATATGCCAAGCAGACGCCTGATCACTACAATTTCTGCGACGTGATAAGCCGTATGGTCAGCAATCTGCAGGGCTTCCCTTAATATATTCTGACCGGTTCCCCATGGAATAGGCTGGTATAAATCATTTGTTTGGAGGACATCTATAAAAGCTGTTAAATCGTCTGCTATTTGCTTCAAGGCGGCATCCCATTTACCCGTGTCTTCCGGGGCTGTTTCCAGCGGCCAATATTCATCAGGCCATCGGGGTGATTTGTGTCCAGGATTTTTGCAGAACTCAAGCATATCCCATTGGGTGATTCTAATGTGTTCTACAAGCTGCCAAATGCTATACGGCAGCCCATGTGGTCGCTCGCCGAGTAACTCAAATGACATAGCTGATACTGCCTGCTGTAATCCAACATGTGCGGTTCCGCCAGTTAAGAGCTTTTTTAGTTCTGTGATCAATACTTCCATTACAGCTTTTTACAACATGATAGATTTTTAGTGGCCCTATATTATACAATTGGGCGACCATAAAAGTTTTCCTTTAGGGAGCCTGCGGGAAATGCATTACATTTGGATATGAGTTTTTCGACCCGGTTCCCTATCCTTGATAGCTGCACTTATCTAAACACGGCCAATGCAGGCCTGCTGTCCAAACCACTTCAGGAATGGAGAAGCAAACATGACGATGAATATCTGAATGGGGGGAGTCACCTGCGAATGAATCATGTTGGCCTTATGGCTGAACTCCGTCAAAACTTAGCCACATTGTTTGGCAGCAATATAGAGAACACCTACCTGACGCCCAATTTCTCTTTAGGTTTTAATATCCTGCTTGATGGACTACGAAAAGATTTGCGGTTTTTGCTGCTCAGCGATGATTACCCTTCAGTAAATTACCCGGTAACAAGCCTGGGGTTCGACTCTGTCAAGGTACCCGTAGGCCATGACATGGAAGCGCACATACTTGCTGCAATCGAAAAATATAAGCCTGATGTGTTTGCATTCAGTATTGTTCAATATATTAGCGGGCTTAAGATTGATCCGCATTTTATAAAGAGAATCAAAGAAAAATATCCCGAACTGCTCCTTATCGGAGATGGCACTCAGTTTTGTGGTACTGCAGTTTTTAATTTTAACGCTTCAGGCCTTGACGCAATTATCTCCAGTGGCTACAAATGGATGCTTGGAGGATATGGCAACGGCTTCGTCCTTTTATCAGAGCAGCTTAAAGGTCAATTATACCAGGATCGGAAAAATTCAAATTTTCCCCATACACCTTTGCTGGCGGGAAAAGACTATTTATCCATAATTTTTGAGCCCGGACATTTAGATACGCTGAACTTCGGCAGTCTGAATCAAAGCGTATTATATTTGCAGTCACTCGGCCTTGAGTACATAGAGCGCTTAAATCAGGACCTATGTCAACGCGCAAGATTGGCCTTTTATGAGAGAGGCTTACTGTCACAGGCTATGATCGAGCGAAAGAGCCAGTCTACCCTTATGAACTTACCCCTGGACAGCCGAACAGTTACTAATATGACCGGGGATAACATTCTATTTTCCGATCGTGGTGCGGGCATCAGGATATCCTTCCACTTTTATAATACAGTGGAAGATCTGGATAACTTATTGAGGGTCCTGGACAAAAAAGATTGAACTTTGCGCTCAATCCACCAGCCAGACCGCATCCACAAAATAATGGTTTTTATCAAAAAAGTTCTGCTTCCATTTAAAATCAGATCTTGCGGCAAGGCTTTCAATTTCTTCCAGCGAATATTTCTGAGAGATCTCCATAAAGAT
Organism: uncultured Pedobacter sp.; assembly: GCA_965650095.1. Taxonomy (GTDB): domain Bacteria; phylum Bacteroidota; class Bacteroidia; order Sphingobacteriales; family Sphingobacteriaceae; genus Pedobacter. The sequence goes on from CBFGNP010000087.1 coordinate 5,820, forward strand.
GTATTCATTCTCAGAAAACTCAATTGTATCGGCATCACCGATGTTTACAAGCTGGTCCCGGAGGCTGATCAGAAAACTCTTACATGCGCCAGTTTGCGGATCGTAACTGGCATAGTGCTTAAAGTACTCCGGATTAAAATCCGCTCCCAGTTCCCTATTGATCCTTTTAAGCAGGTTGAGATTAAAGTTACTGGTGATACCAGCCGCATCATTATACGCCGCCAGAATTTGCTCAGGGTCCTTCTTGAGGTCAAAGCCAATGATCAGCATATCATTTTTAGAAAGCGACTTCCTTACCTCCCTGCAAAAATTCAGGGCTTCACCCGCATCCATATTCCCGATATTTGCTCCCATAAACAAGACTATTTTCCTGCGCTGAGACAATGTTGTGCATTCTTTAAGCATATCCAGGTAATCACCATTAAGCCCTTTGATTTCGAGGGAAGGCAGCTGTATTGGCAAATTATTTTCCAGGTTTGAAATTACATTTGCAGATATATCTACCGGCAGGTAATTGAATTTTAGCTTCAAGGACAGCAGTTCCTTTAATAAATGGATGGATTTGGTTGCATCTCCGGCACCCAGCTCTATCAAATCAAAGGGAGTATCATGCTCAGCGATTGTTTTTGCAATTTCGGCCGATCGGCTGGATAGGATGTCCATCTCGGCATCCGTGAGGTAATACTCGTCCAGTTTCATGATCTGCTGAAAAATGGCATCCCCCTGCTGATCGTAAAAATATTTGGAGTTCATATATTTCGGCTTTGCCTTCAAGCCAGTCAAAGTATCTGCCAGAAATTGTGTCGTATCGGATGTTAATTTTACAGTTGTATTCATGCTTAATCTATTTAGCAAGTCTGATACCAGTAAACTGCCATCTCAGGTGTGGCTGAAAAAAATTTCTATAAGAGCGCCGGCTGTGTCCCTGAGGAGTAGCAATTGAAGCGCCACGGAGGACTTTCTGGTTAACCATAAACTTCCCATTGTATTCGCCTATTGCTCCAGGGGCTTTGGTAAATCCTGGATACGGCAAATAGGCGCTTTCAGTCCATTCCCATCGTTTACCCCAGTCGAAAGACCCGGCCGCAGCTTCCCATTCAAACTCAGTAGGCAACCTCATGCCTGCCCAATTCGCATAGGCATAGGCCTCGTAATAACTTACGTGAGTAAGTATGCCTTGACTATCAATAGGTTTCAACCCCTCAAGTGTATAATTGTACCAAGTGCCGTCAACAAGGTGCCAGTACATGGGTGCAGCAATGGCCTGGTTTTTCACCCAGTCCCAACCTTCAGCGTGCCAGTAGTTAAAGTTAGCATAACCCCCATCTGTTATAAAACGAAGGTACTCTGCGTTATTTACAAGCGATGAGCTGATAGAGAAACTGTTCAGGTAGACTTTATGCCTTCCAAGTTCATTATCAAAACAAAAGCCTGGTCCCTTATGGCCAATCTCATAGAGCCCCTCTGCAAAATCGATTAATTGTGGATGCCTGGGCAGCTCCGGGATTTCCTTATTCTGCTCGTGGTAGGCCGGAAACAAGGGGTTATTTCCAAGTATGTACTTAATATCTGTCAGCAGTAGCTCCTGGTGCTGCTGTTCATGGTTGAAGCCTATCAATAACAATTCCTCCACATTTGGGGTAATGGCTTGGCCACAGAGTAAAAGCATGGCCTGATCTACGTATTTCCGGTACTCATAAATTTCACTTACGCCGGGGCGGCTTAGATTGCCGCGGTCCGTACGAATTACGCGGTTTCCGATGGTTTCATAGTAGCTGTTAAATACATAATTATAATCTGCATTGAACAGCTGGTATCCCTCAAGGTAAGGCTGTAATAGGAATGTTTCAAAAAACCAGGTGGTATGACCGAGATGCCATTTAGGCGGACTAACGTCAACAATGGGCTGGACCACATAATCTTCGATCTGCAATGGCCTGCATATCTCTTCGGTATGTTGTCTGATCTTTAAGTATTGTTCAGAAAAAGTCATCAGTTTTTATCTAAATAATTTTTAAGTGCTGAAATAGTAGTAACGTGAAGTGCTTCCGATTGTTTTCTTCTCATCATCAAAGCATATGAATTATTAAATCCAATAGGTTTAAGCCACTGGATCTGGTATTTCTTTTGAAAGGCAGTTTTTACATAATTATAGGTCCGGTCTTTATTCGATGTTACCGCCTTAATTACAGCTGGCCCGGGCTGGAGCAAAACAAGCAAGCCTGTCCCGGTATATTCAGGATAGAAATCAATCTGATCGTTCAGTAGTGCATCAAAACAAATTTTAGTGCCTCCCAGGCCGGTTTTGGTAGAAATGTCATATTCCGTATTGCCTTTGATCAGCATGCCATAGATTTCTGCTAAAATGTATTGTTCACCAAAGATCTTTGATCCGATCCTGACCACTCCTGCCTGTCCATTTCGGGCTTTTTTATATAAACCTGTCCGGAGAAGGAATTCTTTTGCGACACGCTGGGGTGTTTGCTTAAGATAGTCTGTCCGGTAATTAAGGTCTGTCATTACCGCATCATCAATTTTTCCTGCAAGCAGATTTATTGCCTCTTCAAGTCCGGGAAATTTGTCCAGGGAGGCCTGCCGAATAATTGGCGCAGCATAATAAGGCGGAAATATGCCTTTGTCATCTTTTAGGATCGTCAGGTCAAAAGCCTTCAGCCTGCCATCAGTTGAATATCCGCTAATCACATCCAGTTCACCGGCATAGGCGGCTTTGTACATCACAGCATCGCTGATTACCGTGGTAGGGATTTTCAAACCATAAACAGATTTCAGTCCCAGGTCCCCATCCTGCCTACCCATGAATTCAGGTGTAAAGCCAGCGGTAAGTTTAGCATCCGATGCCATAGGAAACAGGTAGAAACCTCCTATCAGGACAATTACCAGGGGAGTGATATATAAAAGTTTCCTCAATTTCCGGAAGTCGAGTTTCTGCAGTCTGGATAAGAGAAGATCCAGAATTACCGCAAGTAAAGCAGCAGGAATGGCGCCTGCCAGGATCATGTTGCTATTGTTGAGGGAAATGCCTCCAAAAATAAATTCTCCCAGGCCTCCTGCAGCAATAAATGAAGCCAACGTGGCCACTCCAACATTAATCACCGTGGCTGTACGAATGCCCGCCAGGATTACCGGCATTGCCAGTGGCAGCTCAACCCGGAAAAGAATTTGTCTTTTGTTCATTCCTAAGGCATTGGCCGCTTCGATGATATGGCGGTCTATGCCGATAATTCCGGTATAGGTATTGCGAATAATTGGTAACAAGGCATAAATTAACAGGGCAACAATAGCAGGTTTGGGACCTATGCCCAAAAGCGGAATCATAAAACCCAGCAGGGCGATACTTGGAATCGTCTGCAGCACCCCTGCAATTCCGAGAATACTGCCCGCGAGTTTTCTCCTCCGGGCAATCAAAACGCCTAGCGGAAGACCTGCGGCCGATGCCAGTAAAAGCGAAATGAAAGTCAGCCCAAGATGCTGCATGGTCTGGGCAAGCAGTTTGTCAGACTCCTGTGCCATAAAGCTCCATAGACTCTGTTGCTGTTCAATCATGATGAGCGGTTTGTTGAAAAGAATGGAAGGCATTGCTAAGGTCCTGGAAGGAAGCCATCTTTATTTGTCCTGACGCAGGATCGAGGAAAGAATAAGCTTTAGTACTAAGCTTCTCCATTGCCGACCAGACATCGATGGTAGCAGGGAGCATATTTACGTTGTCCAGTCCAGGATGATCAGGCAGAAACTCCCAGACGTCCTTAACAATGGCCGACTTAAATTCAAGGGCCAGGCGTTGCCCATCCAGAAATTTCCTGGCAAAATCATTCGCCGGATTGTAAAGCAATTCAAAGGGCGTTCCGATCTGAACAATTGCGCCATGATCCATCAGGCAAATGCGATCCGCCAGTTCGAAAGCTTCCTGTACATCATGGGTAACCATGACAATGGTTTTTCTTTTGAATTCATCCAGCATTTTAAACTCAGCCTGTATGCTTGATCTGGTGACATTATCCAGCGCCCCGAAAGGTTCGTCCATTAACAGCACTGCCGGGTCTGTGACCAATGCCCGGGCAAGCCCTACACGCTGCTGCTGTCCCCCGCTCAACTGGTGTGGAAACAAATCCAAAAAATCTGCAGGCAGATGCAATTTCCCCATCAGCTCCAGTGTGCGCTGTCCTGTTCTGTTTTTATCCCAATTTAACAATTTCGGTACCACAGCAATATTTTCCGCTACCGTATAGTGAGGAAAAAGCCCGATATTTTGCATGACGTATCCAATTTTACGCCTGAGATCCTCTGGTCTTTCCATGTCAATGGCTTGCCCATT
>CBFGNP010000088.1:0-10146 GCA_965650095.1 uncultured Pedobacter sp.
CGTCAACCATCCATTTTTGATACGCTTTAAAATCTTCGGCCTGCCAGTTGCTATAATCTCGAAGCAGCTCTCCGGTTATCGCAAATTGATAACCATAAATACCGGCTGCCAATTGAGCATTTGAATCGCCGCTGATACGCTTACAGGTACTCGCCCAGATATTTAATATCTGAATGGATTTTTGGGCATAAGTATTATCTCCGGAAATTTTCCATCTCAGGGCCAGTTGATAGGCTGCTGCAATATCATTAAATGCCCTCGAATAGTTATCGGGATCTGGCTCCTCACTACTTCTGCCACCACGTACCAGCTTTGCTGGAGGATTTGGTGTATAAGACAATTGTGCATGTGAATTTGCAAGAAGCTTATTGTATCCGGAAACCCATGGTTGCGCATTTTCATTCAGCTTTGTTTTTATTCTAGTAAAATCTGCTGTTGTGTGCAAACCGCCGACATGCTTCATAGCTACCCCCGGTGCCAATGTATCAATAGCTAAAACAGCAGCAGGTGGAGTTATTGGTTCTGGTATTTTACCGGCCGTATCTTTCTTACTACAGCTTATAAGGAAGATTGATCCTGCATAAAATAGAAAAAGGTGACTAAATACTTTCATACATTAATCTTTAATTCCATAAAATTCAATTTCACCTACGTTCAGATTTCCCGTAGCAAAATACAGATATAGGTAACGGTAACTGGTCGTACTGTTTACCGTTGCTTCATTCCAATCGTAAACAGGAGCTGTCGTGATTGTATATAAAAGGTCAGCGTTTGTGGTCCCTACTTTAGCAAGATCATTTGTGCCATACAATCTTGCGCCGTTCATCCTTGCGGCATTACCAGTTCTCGGATAATAACGCATCCTGTTCAGTCTCGCTGTACCTGCAGCCCCCAGATCGTAACCCAGATATCCTGAGGCAACAGCGCCATCAACAAAAGTCGTTATATTCCCATCAAATCCGGCTGCAACTGTCGTAGCAGGATTATTGCTCCAGGAACCAGGAGTTCCTATGACTGTACCTGTTAATTTTTCCTCACCTACTAAGAAATAAATGCCTTCAATTTCCTGTAAGCCTACATAAAGCTTGATTAAACCTGTAACACCGCCTTGGGGCACTTTTACTTCTATCTTTGTGTCCGTTACAGAAATGACTTCCCCATTAACCCCGCCAAAACTAACTTTAATATCACTTAGTGTGGTGCCAAAATTCTTGCCTAATATCGTCACCAAAGAGCCTTCCAGGCCAAATTCCGGAGAAACATTAGTCACTTCGCCTCCGGGTATAAAGGTGAAATCGCCGGGCACTTCTTTGGTAAATTGCCAGACCTTTACCGTGATTTTTCCACTGGTGACATTTTTGGGAACAACCACCACGATCTGCTTGTCAGAAACACTAATGATATCGTCCTGGCTGGCTGCTACACCATTAAAATAAACGGTAGCGGCTTTCTTAACATCCCCAAAATTACTGCCATTGATGGTAATTTGATATCCGGGACGGCCTGCGTTCGGAGAAAAACTACTCACAGTTAGCTCAGGATAAGTAAATTCTCTGAAATTAGGGTCTTTCTCACAGGAAACGAACAGAATCGCAAAGAAAGAAAGGATGCCTAACCAACTCAATATATTATAAACTTGTAACTTTTTCATAATTTCTAAAGATCTAATGATAATCCAATCGGGTTATCTGTTCAACTAGTTATAACCCGGATTTTGAAGCAAATTCTTATTCAGAATAATCTGGCTCGACGGTATAGGGTATAAATAATGTTTTGGTTCAACGGAGTGGTTTAACGAGCTGGAAACCACCACGCTTTTTAACACACCTTTAGGCGTTTGTACCGCCTCCTCTCCCCATACAAACGAGGTAGCTTTATAAAGAGCTGTTGGCTGACCTGATGCATCTTTAAATGGTGTGGCATAACTTGCATCTCCTACCACTCTTCCCAAACGGGAAGCATTTAAAGAAGTTTCCAGAATACCCCAGCGTTTTAAGTCATCGAAGCGCTTACCTTCGCGATACAGCTCCACTGCTCGTTCTCTTCTGATCTCTTCTTTCATATCCAACCCATTAACCGTGGCCAATGCATTAGTCAGATGCGCTACTGCTCCCCGGTCTCTTAGTTTATTAATTGAGGCATCCAGTTGTGGATCGGTAATGCTACCATTTAGTTCATATAACGCTTCTGCATAAATCAGATAAACCTCTGCCAAGCGTATAATCGGCCAATTGGCAGATTCGGTATTATCAATCCTTCTTGAGCCGTAGCCATATACTGCATACTTACTATTGCCGTAACCGCTTGATCCTAAGCCTCCGAAGTCGAGCGTAACAGATGCTGGCGCTGTTGTGGAAGCGTACAAGTAATTCAACAAACGCCGGTCTCTGCTTTGAAATTCGGAAACTGCTGTGTGATAACCCTGGAACAAAGGCGACTTAGCCGGAGGCAATCCATCCGTACACACCGCCATATCCACAAATTTACGGCTGGGATATAATTGTCCTGAAGTCCAGGTAATATTCAACCTTGCCTGTTTATAGGTATAGTCATAGGTCTGATACAAGATAAATTCTTTATTAGAAGTTTTATCGTATCCGCCTGGATTAGACCCTGCGTCCTCCAGGTTGAACAAATACCAGGAACTTGAATTTGCCATTTTTGAATCGGCATTTTTGTTCCATAGCTCATAACCACCATTGGTCATGATATCCTCGCACTGCGCTACAGCATCGGTCAGATACTTGTTCACATTGGTAGCATCGTATCCGACGGTGCCAGCTCCGGTCGTTGATCCATCCCCGTCAGGAGTTTGCCCTACATATTTTTCCCAGGTTGCTTCATACAATTGCGCTTGCGCTTTCAGGGCTTTGGCTGCCCATTTGCTCGCTCTTCCTTTATCTGCAGTAGCGATGTTTTGCTCAATTGGTAATTTTGCAATTGCCTCATCCAGATCCGCTAAAATTTGTGCCACCACCTGGTAACGGCTATTGCGCTTGGCGTATAGTTCAGGAGAGTTTATATCCATTACCGACGTTACAATAGGCACACCGCCAAAAGTCTTCAGCAAGTTAAAATAGGCATTAGCTCTAAAGAAATAAGCTTCGCCTATATACTGGCTGATCTCTCCTGTATTTGGATAGGTACTTGCTTTTGACAGCAAAATGTTGCAGCTGCGAATACCGGAATAGTCCCAATTGGTACTTCCAACTGCGATGGTACCATGACCAATATCATAACCATTTGAATTGGTATTGGCAGACAGATCTGAGTTATTGTCCATATTGCCAAAGCTCCATCCTTGAAGCTGGCCGTAAAAACCAGCTGCATAGGCTTTAAAATCTGTAGGCTTTTTGAAATAAACTGCGTCTGTATATTGGGCAGTAGGGTTCAGATCTATAAAATCCTTCTGGCATGCAGAAATACTGAAGCCAAGCAGCCCTATAGTTATATAATTGAATATCTTTTTCATCTGTTTAAATTTTGTTTTCATTGGCGATGAAGCTGTCATGATTTAATCATTCCACTATGTGATTTGAAAATCATGACGGTTCCATTGCTTTAATCATTACTGGTTACTAAAATCCAACGTTTAATCCAAATGACCACGTCCTTGCAAACGGATAGCCACTGTTGATAGAAGCTTCGCCCATTTCGGGGTCAAAACCATCTTTTATAGATGTTGCTTCCCATAAGTCATTTCCTGAGAAGTAAAACCTTAATTTTGCTAATTTTATCTTCTCTGAGATTTTTTGAGGCAAAGTATACCCTACGATCAACGATTTTAAACGGATGTACCGGTTATTTTGTAACATAAAGTCATTATTTTCATAATTCCATTTAGCTCGGGTTGCATTGACCGTTAAACGGGGGAACAATGCACCCTGATTGTCTGCTGTCCAGGTTTGCCCCAGGAATGCCGGATTCTGATTCGTATATATTGCACCAAATGGAAAGGCCATATAACCATTGCGCATGATATTCTGTTTCAACTGACCTTGGAAGAAAGCGTTTAAATCAAATCCTTTCCATGAACCGCCAAGATTGAAACCAAAATTAAAATGTGGAGTGCCGTCACCGGCATATACTAAAGAACTTTTTTCATTGCCCATATTGGTAATGTTACCTGTTCCTGCAATATCTACTCTTTTTGTATCACCTGGACGTAAAGCAACAGCCTGATTGTTTTTAGGCATATTGGCCAAATTGGTACTGGTCCCGTAAGCAGCGTAATAAGCATCTACATCAGCCTGATCTTTAAAATAGCCATCTGTTTTGTATACAAACCAGGATTGCCATGGACGGCCATTTACGATTCCGTTTCTACCAGCCCCATAACTATCCGCTCCTTCCACTCCAGATACCATCGTTTTTGTATCACCGATATTAAAGGCCATATTGTAACTGAAATCGCCTTTTGTATCTTTCCAACCTATGATAAGCTCCCAGCCTTTAGTGTTGAATTTACCGCTATTGGTTTTAGGTGCGTTACCGCCCAATACAGAAGGATAGCTGACATTGACCAACATCCCAATATTGTTTTTTTCAAAAATATCGAAGCTGGTCGTTAATCGGCTATTCAAAAAGCCGAAATCAATACCCAGGTTTTTTTGTTCTACTCTTTCCCATGTACGGGTATAACTAACCAAGCCGTTATTATTCAAACTGCTTGACGACTGTGGTGCGGCAGGGGATCCCAAAACTGTAGAACCAATGTTGACCGTTGAGAGGTAATCAAAAGCACCTAAGCCAGAGGCTTCATTCCCTGTAATCCCGTAAGTTCCTCTTATTTTACCGAAATTAACGACGGACTTCATATCAGCCATAAAATTTTCGTTGCTGAATACCCATCCCAATTGCGCAGAACCGAAATTTTTGAACTTATATCCGGAAGCAAACCTGGAGTTGCCGTCTCTTCTGCCTACCAATTCTACCAGATATTTTTCTGCATAATTGTAGTTCAGTCTTGTCAGATAAGAATACCTGCCGTTCTGTGTTTTGGTTCCGCTGTTTGTTTGGGTCTCCAAACCGCCCAGGCTGATGTCATAAACGCCCTGGTCTACAAAACCTACACGGGTGCCGGACAACTGCTGTGAATTATTTTTCTCTGCATTGAGGCCCGCTACCGCCGATATATTGTGGACCCCATTGATTGTTTTTTCGTAGCGTAACAATGCCGAGTAATATTGATAAAGCCCCTGCCAGGCATAAGTATAATAAGTATTGTTGGTACCTCCGGTATTTAAGCCAATTCCTGTCGGGGTACCATACCAATTGTATAGCTGCACAGGCAGCACATATTTTTCCTCATTAAATCGTTCATTTTGCAAAGATGCCAAGCCTTCTACAGCAAGATCCTTGAAAATCTGATAAGTTGCTTTCATATCCACTCGTCCCGTCAATGAATTTTTATTGTCGCGACCCCCGTCAGCCGTCATCGCTGCTGCATTCCTGATGGCACCACCGTCAATTCCGTTAAATGTTGCGAACCACTGCCCAAAAGGATTTTTAGCCGGATAAAAGGGCATATCAAACGCATAAAGTGTATTGTCCAGCCCGACAGACGGCGTACTGGTATTTGCGTTGATTAAACTAACTCCGGTCTCAATCTTAAATTTATCAGATAGCTGATAGTCGTGGTTAAAACGGACATTGTATTGTTTCTGCCCATCATAAGCCGTAGCCAGGTTTCCCTTATTATTCGCGTAACCAAAAGATAGACGATATCCCGATTTTTCCGTGCCATTGGAAATAGCTAAATTGTGTTGTTGAGAATACCGTGTAGCAAACATCTCCTCCAATCGGTTCGCATTGAAGATATAATAATCGGTTCCAAACAGATCGTATCTGCCTTCAACTCCCTGCTGCATCTTCAGCAGATTGTCTTTATTTTGCCAAACCCAGTAATTCGGTGTGGTTTCTTCTTCATTTGCTGCCAGCCAGATGGAAGCATATTGCTGCATAGAGGGAGAATAACCGGTGATGCCATTGGTATTGAAACGGGCATTGCCATTATAGTTTACTTTTAATTTTCCTTTCCCTTTTTTAGTTGTTACGAGGATAACCCCATTTGAAGCCCGCGAACCATAAATTGCTGCTGCACCATCCTTCAACACAGAAATGCTCTCAATATCATCGCTATTCATATTCTGAAACGAATAAGAATTGAGAACAGGTACACCATCCACGATAATCAATGGATCACTACCATTCACAGATGAGCTTCCACGAATTCTGAATGCCAGCCCTTCGTTGCCAGGACGTGGCGAACTGCGGGTAACAACCAGTCCGGGTGTTTGTCCCTGCAATGCCAGCCCCACATTAGTTACAGCACGGTCTTCGAACACTTTGCTGTCAATCGTTTCTACAGCACCTGTAAGTGTCGCCTTCTTTTGCTTTCCATAACCAACGACCACCAATTCATCGAGGATATCATTGGAATCTTTTAGCCTGACGTTAATCACTTCTTTGTTAGCAACTGCTAATTCCTGCGTTTCAAAGCCGATGAAACTAAAAACCAGAGTGCTTGTACCATTTGGTACAGTCAACTTAAATTTTCCGTTTTTATCGGTAACCGTACCCGTGCTGGTGCCTTTAACCCTAACAGATACTCCCGGAAGTGCTTCTCCTTTCATGTCCGATACCGTACCAGATACGACCTGGTCAATCTTTGCAAAATCATTTCTGCTGTTATATTTCAAGCCCTGTATACGAACATGGTGTAGACTGGAATAAGTATCGGGTTCTCTATGAGCAGTTGAGGATTTAGCAGAAGAAAGATTGATCAGTGATGAAAACAAAATCATCTGACCAAATCCAACCCTCATAATCTTACTCCATTGAATTGAATTTTGTAAGTGAAATTTCATAAATTTATTTGGTTCTTTAATTGAAAAATAAACGGACCGCTGTACCATTCTAAATAGTTGCGGAGAGATTAATTAACGGAGCGTGTTTCATACTAATGGATCTTTTTCATATGCTGGTTTTTAATGGTTAATTCATTTTAAGGTTCCGAACTCCTATGATTCCAAGCAACCTTTCTTTATGGCTTAGACACAGCACTTTCTATTCAATACTCTTTTGATGGATTTCATAGAAGTGTTTCTCTCAAACTTGTTGTTGGTTTGTCATAGCCTTGAGGTGATACATCGGGCTATTGAGTATGATTTGAGCGTGGTGTCTGGTTTTCTTTATCTTGTACTATCATTTTAACTAATTTTTAAATGAGAAAGATCCCTTTACCCATCCCGGACTGCTTCATTCCTCTGCCGACCTGCAAAGAATGAGGGACATGGTGGCCAGGGGGATTGAATCCTGGAAGAGTGGCTATGAAAAGTTCAGGAAAAGCCCTTATTCCAGCGCCGACTGGAAGCCCAGTGCAGTGGCGCATGTAGAAAGAAGTCGGTTAAATGGAGCTGGAAAAAATATAGGTAATCTGGAAAGAGATGTGTGTGCAACTTACCAGAATGCACTGATGTGGGCGATCACCGGAAATGAGGCACATGCAGAAGCGGTGGTTGAGATCATCAATGCCTGGTCTGATACTTTTAAGACATTATATTGTCAAAGAGGTGAGGATGTTCCCTTTGAGCCTTATAACGATATTAGCGGCAGGTTTCCGGCATCTACAATTTCTACTAGTGGAAGGGGCAAACTACGCTCTATTTTTGAACAGGTGTATAATCATTACGCCTTTCGGGTAAACGGAATACCACCTGAAAAGTATAAATACACCAAGGCTGCGGCGGACAAATTAAGACCTGAAGGCGCAGGGTTTAATGCAGATAATGCCGGTTTCGGCACCTTGTTTTTCTCGCTTAAGCAGGAAAATAACTTGGTTGACGAACATCGCCCTACACAATGACGATAAAACAGAAATATCATAAAGGGCCGCTCTTTTACAAGCAGCCCTTTATGATATTGGTGGCAATTATTTCGAGCAGTAGGATCAAAGGGTAAGTTCCTTGATCTTATTAAAGAGTGTTTCTGCTCTAAGATTGGTCGCTACGATTTTACCTGTGCTGTCTACCAACACATTTTGCGGAATGGCCCGGATGCTATATAGGGCCGCAGCAGGTTCTTTCCAGCCTTTCAGGCTCGAAACATGGTACCATGGCATTCCGTCTTTTTCAATCGCTGCTTTCCATTTGGCTGCATCATCGTCCAATGAAACACTCAGTACAGTAAAGCCTTTTTCTTTAAATGCATTAAAGGCTTTAACAACGTTGGGGTTTTCTTTACGGCATGGGCCACACCAGCTGGCCCAGAAATCGACCAGCGTATATTTGTTTTTGCTGATGACCTCTTTCAGGCTCAATTGCTTACCATCAGGAGTGGTTGAAACAAAGTCGATGTATGCCTCTCCGGTCAGCTTCCCCTTAGTGCTTAAAAGTCTTTCTCCCAATTGCTTTCCTATTGGTGTAGCCCTTAATTCCGGACTTAATTTTGAATAGTGCGGGTAAGTCGTCTCGTAATTGGCCAGCCTTCCCTGAGCAATCTGATCCAGGTAATAAAGTGAAATATAAGAAGCTGGGTATTCTTTCAGGAATTGATGAATGGTTTCTCTTTTAAAAAGTGTATAGGCGTCTAGTCCGGACAGCAGTTTAGTGAGGTAAGCTTTTTTCTCTTCTCCCTCCGGCATTTTTTTCCAGGCACTGAAGCCATTAAAAAATTTGTCGTCATTAGGTCTAAGCCTTTTCGCCAGCTGCTCATGTTCTTCAGCTAATTTTGTACCACTGATGCTAGAGTGATGAATCGAATCCTTTGCTGCTATCTTAATTGTTCCTTCAGATAAAAAAAGATCAATCCGGTCGCCATTATCCTGATCACCAAGGCTGAGTTTGCCAACTGTAGGGGAGCTAACGGTACCTGTCAGTTTAAAGGTGCCTTTTTTAATGGTTACACTATCTGCTTTTTTAGCTTTGGCATCTGCATAAAAGATTTTGATGAGTTTTCCATCAAACTTGCGGTTTAACTTGCCTTCAATGCTGAAGGACTGTGATTGTGAAAATCCTGCAAACGACACTAGTGATAGTGCCAGGATGATCTGTACTGGTCTAAAGTTCATACTTTTTTATTTAAATTGTTTAGTTAACGGCCCGCCAATTGATGTCTTTCACTTTGACTAAGCCAGACCAGCTGCTTTTTGGGGCTGCGGTCAGCTCCACAACATTTGGATTATTTCCTACTGTGTAGCGAGTTAAAGTTCCTTTTGTATTAGAATTGTATGTGGCTATGTATAAGCTGTTCAGCACATGGTCTACCTGGGTGTCAAATTTTAACATGGTAATCTGATCATTGCCGACTTCAGGATATTGATAAATTCTTTCATTTCCCGGATTGAAGTCGTAAGCATATAGTTTGTTGCCTACTGCGTAAAATACCACCGTACGGTTAGAAGAGAAGGCATAGAAGTTTGCTTTGTCAAAATCCGTTGCCATAGGTGGCACAATATAGGCCGCGCGTTTTGTCGGAGCCGAACCATTTGCATAAAATTTATAGATGTGATGCACATTGGCCGGATCTTTCATAATTGCAAAGGAGTTGCCATTGTCGGATCCGTCTGATGTGTTCCGGGTGTTTTCTGCATAGACTAATTTTCGGCCGGTAGCGCCCTGGTTCCAGGGAAAAACAGCATCTGCAAGATCAGTTAGCACGGCCGAAGATGTTGAAAAGCCAAAACCAGAATAGTTCAGGAAGCGCTCGTTCAGGGTGTCGTACCACATCACTGTAGTCATATTTCCTGCTGCGTAGAGTAGATAGGGTGCTGCTGGAATCCGTACATTTTGTGCAGCGGCTACGCGGTTGATGGGATTGTTATAAAAATCCCCACCGCTGAAGGCTAAATAGGAAGCAAAGATATCTCCACCTTTAGTCAGCATGACGCGGTAGTTCGTAGTACTGATCAATCCCGAGGCAGTCCGCATCTGCGGGGCGATCACAATGGGTTGTAAAGTCTGCGGATCGATAGCTTCAGAGATATACAATACTTTATTCATATTGTTGTCTGGCGTACTTTTCATGGTAACACGATCCAGAAAGTAGGAGCCGCTCTTTGTCATCGCCCAAAGCTTCATGTAAGCATCAAGCCCTCCGCCGGTGTGCTGTAAACTCATTGGCTCCCGGAGTCTTGGCAATCCGCTT
>CBFGNP010000089.1:0-10141 GCA_965650095.1 uncultured Pedobacter sp.
CTTCTGTCAGATATATTACCCATCAAAAACTTGCTAAAACCGTAGGCGATAGAAAGTGCAGATGCAGCCAAGCCCAATTCGCCCTTGCTGAATCCTAGTTATTGAAGCTCAGGTATAGCAAAAGAGAAATTTTTACTCACAAAATAGTAGGCTGCATATCCCAAAAATATACCGATAAATACTTTGTTTCGCTCCGTTTTATATATACGATCTACCTGGTCTTTAGGCAATAAGGGCTGATGTGCTGCCGGTGGTGGAAAAAGGTTAAAACTCATTATACTGATTTGGTTAGGTAAGTTTGTTGAATTGTATTGTTGTTTGAGGCGCCAACTCGGGATTTAATTGACCAGCAGGTTTGGATAATCGGAAATGATACCATCCACTTTTAACTGCTTTAAACTATCAATATCCTCCTTGGTATTAGCCGTCCAGGGAATCACTTTGATGTTTCGGTCATGACATTGTTTAACCAGTTCAGTATTTACCATTTTAAAAGCAGGGCTTAGAATAAAAGGATCAAAACCAAGATCGGCCAGGTTCTCGCTTACTGTTTTTTTATTGTCGACCAAAAAAGATGTTTTTACTCCCGGATATTTTTTATGCAGGATCTGCAGGGTTCGTTTATCGAAAGACTGGATCACGACAGCCGTAGTAATGCCTTTTTTCACAATAACATCCATTAGCAGCTTTACAAACTCTTCTGGGCCAGGGTTTACAATACCATCACCTTTTGCACTGCATTTGGTCTCAATATTATAGAACAATTGTTTTTTCCCTTTACTGTAACTTTGTACCTCATCAATCAGATCCGCAAGCAAAGGAATATGCGTTTTTATTTTTTTCTGTTCCGGAAACAGGGGGTAATCTTTTGTCCCGAGATCAAACTGCTTTAACAAACTGTAGTCCATTTGATAGACCGGATATTTTTTTGCGTCCGTCTTTGGGATTTCCTTACCATCGGGTGTCAGCATAAAAGCAGGGCTCAGGTAATCATCATGGGTAACGACTACTTTCCCATCTTTTGTAATGTGCGTATCCATTTCTAGGGTAGTTACGCCAAGGTCGATGGCATGGCGCATGGCAATGATGGAATTTTCAGGCATCAGACCTCTCCCGCCCCTATGTGCTTCGGTGCTAAATGCGGGAAATGTCATGTTGGTTGTTACATTGGAGCTTTGCATCGTTTTACATCCGGATCCATACAATAAGGCCACCACAGCCAAACAAATTACTATTTTCATCAATTACAGGTTTTAATTTCATCATTTGCGGGGTAGCTAAAATCATTTTTGAGCTCCCATCTGGCTTTGTACATTTTTAATCCGGTCATCTGAAAAATGGTTTTACCGGTCAGGTCCTGAATTTTATCGTTATACCATTGCTGGTCGGTATCTATTCCCTGCAGGGTAATCACAGGATATCCCTCAGGACCGGAGTCAACACTTTTAATTCGCGGCAGGGCCGATGATTCTTTTATATTCCGGCTCTTCAGATCAACCTTCCAGGCTTTGGTACTGGTAGACAGCCATAATGCATCTTCACCATATACAGGGAACAGATCATGACACCCGCTTGCAGGCAAATCAATCGTTTCTTTTACACTCAGATCCGGTGCTTTACAATTGAAATTATATGTATAAGCAACGAGTTTATTCTTGTTTGCTGACCAAAGCACCTGACGCTGTTTATCCCAGACTACATTATGCGCGTCATCCAAGGCCATCGATTTTTTATAAATATTCTCCGGAAAGGCATTCAGATTTACATTGATCAGGGTGAGCATTTTTCCGGTACTTGATGCGGCAACGATATTGCCATCCGGCAAAATTTCGGCTGAATGGGTGTTTCCACCCACAAAGCAGTAGAATACAGTAACCTTGTCTGAAATTCTTACCAGAGCAACACCTCCACCAGAGGCCGTGATCAGCATATATTTTCCATTATATACCAGCTTCCCTTCACTGATGTTGCTAAACCAGGCTATATCTTTTGCAGGAATGCCTGTAGCGGCCCGCCACTCCCAGACAATAGATTGTGTTTTCAGATCTACCCTTGCTATTCTGTTTTGCGACTGGTCGGTAATAATCAGATAGGTATTTTTATAGTCAACCGCTGTCTTCTGATCATCCGGTACAGCCGCTGCTTTTTTTGACGAGCAGGAAATTGTCCAAAGGGACAATGCAAACAGTAAGGTTACAATTCTTTTCATTGTTTAGGTTGGTTCTATTGATAAAAGGAGAGCACTACGCTGTTTTAAGCATGTGTTATAACTGTGTATTTTTCACCAAAACGGTCTGTTGCCGTTACTTTGATTTCTTTAACTGAGGGACTAAAGTGGGCGACAAACAAATGGTCCATCTTTTTCGGTTCGGCGAAAGATCTGGTAACCGGCATTTTATCGCCCTTATACAACTTTACAGCCAAGGGATCAAATCCTTTTTGCTGTTCAGGTGCCCCCATTGGTTTATCATCTAAAAAGTACTCCACTTTCCATTCAGGATCCCAATTCCACACGTTCACAATCAAACGTTTCTGATTGGTTAATTCCTCCGTGTAAACACTTAACTGCTTAGTTCTGTCAAAACCAGTTGATTTATAATACCATTTCAGTTCGGTACCATTCACCTCGTAAACACCGTAGCCCCTTGGAGTGCCGTCATTGCAAATCGGGCCTGTCCACCAGGCACCACAAACAGTTCCATGATTATGTTCATAGATGCCATTAGTGATGTTATTGACGTTATAATGAGTATGGCCCGACATGATATGAACATTCTTATAACCTTCCAGCAAGGCATAAAGCGCGGTATTATTTTTAACCGCATTATGTACCGGGATATGCAGGCAAATGATCAGCAGCCGATCTTTATCGACATATTTCAGATCCTGGGCAAGCCAGCTTAACTGATTTTCCATGATGTAACCGTCATAAGTACGTTCTACTCCGAGATAGCGTACATCATCCAGTACTACATAGTGTGCCTTCCCCCGGTTAAAGGAATAGTAAGTAGGTCCGTATATCTCTTTAAATGTTTTATCAGCTGTTTCATCACCACCCATTCTGTAATCCTGATCGTGGTTGCCCAGGGCCTGGAAAAAGGGGATGCCCATTTGTGCAACCGCTTGGTTATAATCAGGGAAAAGAGCATGGTTGTCCCACACCAGGTCACCCACGCCAACACCGTGTACCAGGGCATCGGGTCCCATCGATTTAACCAATTGCTGGACATCCGGCACCGCAGTATCCATCATTTGCTTTACATCCTTCTTATTTTTAACCTGCGGATCAGCCCAGATGATAAAATTATGCTTGTTGTCATTTCTTTTAAGGGCTTTAAGTGTAAAATCGTATTCGTTCCGACTGCCCAGAGTTTCATATTGCCTTGCTACGTGGTAGTCAGTTTTAAACTCATAACCGGCAGGCGTACTCATGAATATATTGGTAGCCTTGTCATTTGTATCAATACTATAATTTCCTTTGGCATCGGTTAAAACAACCGTATAACCGTCGGAGATTGCAACATTTGCCAAGCCTTTTTTACCATCGGTTACACGGCCTTTTATGTTTTTACTCCGGCTTAGTTTGTCATATGCATTAGTCTGGAGGCTGATAAATGCACTACCGGTTATAAAACCAACGCTTTGTAAAAAGGATCTTCTATTCATTCTTTTTTATCTGATAATATCTTGTAAAATCACAAAAGTGTCCGACTTTTTTAGTCAGACACTTTTATCGTTTTGCTTTATTCAGAAAGCATAGTCACATCACTTCCCGTTTCAATTTCAGGTAAAAGTGTAGTCATCGTCATTCCATAATTTACACTTCCTCTTTCCGTTGCCCATGTTTTAGTCGTTGTATTAAACACACCTCCTAACTTAACAAAGAAACCTTTATCAGCTTCTGTTCCTGAATAATGAGGAATAACATACAGGTTTGTTCCCTGATAGAAGAATGGCTGGGCATTAGCAGTCCCTTCTTCAATAGCATGATAATGATCATTATCCGCTATTCTATAACCTCTTCCATTTACCACATCTACAATTGTGGTTGTACCCGTTCCACCAAAAAAGACGACATCGAGGGGTGGTGTTTCTTCTTTAATATTGGTTCCTGCAAAAATTGCAATCCCCCCCGCGTTACCACTATTTGGAAATAGACCGGAACTTTTGTCGCCCACTCCGTTGTCACCTGCATTTGATGTATAAGTTATTGATCTGATCCATTTCGAGCCACTAATATCAGTTGAGTTAGCTCCATTAATCCGCTTATTGCTACCTCCAACATAAAAGAACTCGCCTTTCTTAACCACGCCTGCATTCAAATTAAATTTATAAGTTCTTCCTCCGCCGGTAACCCAACCAGCGCCTGGAGCTTCTCCCTTATTAGGTACTGCAGTTCCTGCATTGGTACAGGTAACTAATGAAAATGGAGTTTTCGAGAAATCTACATCTTGTGTAGCAATCAACTGAATATATTCGTTGTTACCATCGCCACCATTGCTATTATTAACGTATCCGGTAATGAGAATTTTATCTTTTGAGGCAACCGGATCAATTACAGGATCACTGATATCCACTATATCTTCAAAGCTTCTTGGCCAGACGTTTACTTGTTCGGTACCGTTTTCAGCCTGGCTCAAATGAGCAATTCCAGTAGCATTAACCGTTAAAGGCAACAACTCTCCAGCATAATCAGCACTACTTTCAGTATGCAACATTACACTGTTTGTGCCGTTCACTAAAGTCTTATCTCCTGCAAAAGTTTCTCCAACAGCCGGACTCGGAGTAAAGTTACCACCACCAATTAGCACCAGGGTACTTTCATAAAGCCCTGGGTTAGCATTGATCGTCAACGTACTTACTGATTGTACAGCAGTTGCATTTCCAGATGACAGTTTTTCAATTCCAGCTTCTGTAATTCCGGTTAATTGAAGAGATCCGTTTATCTTTTTCAAGATACTTCCATCAAGATTTACTTTCAATGAATCACCCGGCAGATAGTTTGCAGCTGCACTGCCAAGAGAAATGGCAATACCCCTGATTCTTTTGTTTCTATTGTTCTGAATCACCAAAACACCTTCTGGTGAATTTCCTGAGCTAAAATCAGAAATTACCACACCAACAACCTGATGTGCGCTGTTTAATAATTCCGGGGTTACCGTAACGTCAGAGCCCTTATATAGATTGCGAACGTCTTCCAAACTGGTAACAGGACTGAGTACCCCCGCGGCGTAGTCATTTTTTTTACAGGCAGAAAGCACTGCAAAGGATAGTAACAGTAAATAAAATATCTTTTTCATCTTATTGAAATTTATGATTAAAATGATCCGTTAAGGCTTTTGCCACCAAACCTGGGTAGAAATAACATCTGGTCCCTGTATCGCTACAGCATCTTTATAATTTTTACCATTCGCAGACTGCACATAGACAGGATAGTTTAATCTTGCAGGCATAACCTTTTCATTTTGTAACCCAGCACCTACTGGCAAAGTCGGATAAGTTGTACGGCGATTTTCAAACCATTGCTGAAGATCAGTAAAGAACATAGCATAATATTTCTGAATATGGATCAATTCCATTTTCTGCTCAATTGGGTAATTATCATCCCATTTCACCTTGGCAAACGTAAAATAATTGGCAGGCACCTCATATCCCCACAAAGTAATACCAGCCGTAGCACCCTGTTCATAATAAGTCTTTGCCGGCTTGTTAATCCAATCATTAGCAGCCGCTTCAGCCAGAATTAATTGGAGTTCGCCATAATTCATGATGTTACCTAACAGCGGCTCAACCTGAAGTGAGGTTGGAAATGATGACTTACCATTTGGCTCATCACCAGGAGCGTATCCACTTGGTATACCCGCATATTCACCTTCAAATAACGTTGCCCACTTCTGGATTCTTGGATCACTTCTCTCATTTAAATTATCTACAAAGAAACTCGCTAATTTAGGCCCATACCAATCGCCGGGTCTCCAGGTCGCAAATGGCGAGGTATAAGGCGTAGATCCTGTCCATCTTAATATAGCAGAATCATCATTGCTGGTCATAATTGGATAATCAGCAGGTTTAGTTTCTACCATAGTTTTGATTTGATCAATTGCTGCAGGATCAGCTTTAGATACCCTTAAAAGTAACCTCAAGGCCAGAGAGTTTCCAAATTTTCTCCATTTTTCACGTGAACCTGAAAATATCGGATCACTAGAAGAAGCAAGTGTATTTGCAGCATTTCCACCTTCTTTCAATAGCGTATTTGCTTCATCAAGCATTTGAAAAATACCTGCGTAAATATCCTGTTGACGATCAAATTTAGGGGTAATTAAATTCTCTTTACCTTTGTTAGATTCCGAAAATGGCACATCCCCATAGGTATCAGTTAAAAGCGAATAAATCCAAGCCTGGCAAATTAAAGCGACCGCTTTATAAGAACTGTTCAGATTGTCTTCGCCTCCTTTATATATATTCTTAAAGTTAGTCAGCTGGATATACCAGGCATTCCACAGGTAGTCAGCTTCTCCCGTACGGATATCATATCTAAAAATCTTACCCTCTGTATCCCCCATATTTACGGTCACCTGCATCAGCTCGTTGTTTACACGCTGACTACGGTTCATATTTGCAGAAACTACGCTGGTAATTGCCGGAGCTAACAAGGCTTGAGGCAAAGCAACTGCACTTGTATTTGGATCTGTATTGATTTCTTTAAAATTCTTTTTGCAGGATACCATAGTGCTGGAAAATCCAACCACTGCAGTAAGCATTATATATATATATTTATTGTTTTTCATTTTTTCTAGCTTAAAATCCAACAACCAAGTTAACGCCAAATGATCTTGTAGAAGGGAATTGTCCGTATTCAAAACCTTTGTTGATATCACCGTTATTAAGTGTACCAAACTCCGGATCAAATACCGGCCATTTTGTGATGGTTAATAAATCACGCCCATAAACCCCTACTGCTGCTCTTTGCAGGCCAAGCTTCGTAACCAGTTTCTTCGATAGTTTATAATCAAAACGAGCTTCTCTTAATTTGAAAAAATCTGTTGAGTAAGTCGTACCTTCTACGTTATCACGACCGAAATGGGTGTTATAATAAGTCCAGGCATTTTTTTCAACCACATCATTTGGCCTGAAAGTACCATCAGGGTTTCTAATTACGCCATTACCAATAATACCGTTGTATCTTCCAGGAAGCGTATTCACCGTTTTACCCTGCTCAGCAAGTGTAGCTGCTGATAAAGAATAACCTACTGCACCATACTGTGCATCAACCAGGACATTTAATGAAAATTGTTTGTAGCTAAACGTGTTACCTAAACTCGCTTTCCATTTAGGGTTGGTATTACCAATATACTTCATGTCAGTACTTACCACCGGCAATCCATTTTCATAAATGATCTGACCGTCAGGAGCTCTTTCGTAGCCTCTTCCGTAAAGGTCTCCCATGCTACCGCCGGGAATAGCAATGATAGCACCACGGCTTCCCGGACCATTTTGCAAAATCAGCTGATCCAAATCATCAGTTAGTTCTACAACCTCATTTGAATTAGCGGCAAAGGTTGTATTCACTGACCAGTTGAAGCCATTTTTGCTCTTAAACGGAGATCCGTTGGCTGCAATCTCAATTCCTTTATTAGTTACCAAGCCCGCGTTAACAACTATAGATCTATAACCTGAAGCAGCATCAACCGTTGAAGTCAGTAACTGATCTCGGGTGTTCCCTTTGTATAAAGTAACGTCAAATCCTATCCGATTATTTAAGAGTCTTACATCAGCACCCACTTCGTAACTCATCGTAAACAATGACTTCAATTCAGGGTTCGGCAACGTTGTTGGGTTAGACAGTCCACCAGGGAAAGTTTTTATTGATGTATAAGAGTAAGCAGTTCTGTATGGTGTAGTTTCACCACTTCCTACTCCTGCAACAGAAGCCCGTATCTTTGCATAAGAAATTGCCTTTGGCATTTTAACAACCTCAGACAAAATGAAACTCGCATTTGCAGAAGGGTAAAAGAACGACACATTATCCGTGTTTGTTGGCGTTGCTAAAATGCTACTCCAGTCATTTCTTGCCGTTAAGTCTAAAAACAAGAAATCCTTATAACTAGACGTAACTAGTCCGTACACACTATTAATAGAATATTCACTTCTGTAAGGAAAAGGCAGTAAAATACCAGCAGCATTAGCCAATGTGTATACACCTGGATACAATAAAGAGTCCGCTCTGTTCTCGTCTTTATTATAATGATTCCTAAGCTGAGATCCACCCGCACTCGCACTAATAGTGATATCCTGATTAACCTTTTTATTATACCTGAGCAAGAAATCGCTATTCACTTCCTGCGAGGTAATGGCTTGAGTACGGAACATCCCCTTCTTAAATTTTTCTGTATCGTATGGCCGCTGTTGTGATCTTTGCTCATTCGCAAGATCCAGTGATGTTCTAACCATTAATGACAGGTCTTTTGTAAAATTATATGTGGCCTGAACATTTCCGGTAATACCGTGACGGTTCGACTTATTCAACATCTGATTCGCAATCAGATACGGATTATCCGGGTAAGAGCTAAAAGGATAACTTTGCGTAATATGCTCTTTGCCAGGCATCCAGTAATCTTTTAACCAATCAATATTGGCATTTGGCTCCCAGAACAGGTACCAATACATGATAGATTGGTTATTGTAACCTGTAGAAGGTAAATTGTCACTCCATTTATTGTTATAATTAACCTTCGCAGCAATTTGCAGCTTGTCTGTTACTTTCTGATTTACAGAAAGTGCAACTGAATTTCTTTTGTACCCTGTATTTGGTATAATCCAGGTATTGTCTACGTTTGTAAAAGAGAAACGCGCCGTTGTTTTATCACTACCGCCATCTATTGTTAAACTGTTTGTAAACGTATTACCAGTTTTGAAGAAACGTCTGGAACCATTTTTATATGGAACCCATGGTGTTCTTTCCTTAGCTTGCGTATGAGTGATCGGATCATACTGATAGTACATTTGTCCATCAAACTTCGCTCCCCATGCAGAACTGGTACTTCTGGTGCTGGCACCATCGGCAGACGCATTGTAAGAATAATAGTTTACTCCATCATCTCCCTGCCCATATTCGTATTGAAGCTCAGGCCAACGATTTATCATTTCCGAAGAGAAATTTGAATTGAATGATACACCAATTCCCTTTTGATTTGCCTTCCCAGATTTCGTTGTGATGATAATAGCACCGTTCGCTCCCCGCTGGCCATATAACGCAGCCGCACCTGGCCCTTTAAGCACACTAACAGACTCAATATCTTCCGGGTTAATATCTCCAAGTCCACTACCAAAATCTACAGGGGTCTCTTCAGCAAGATAACCCTTCTCACCATACCCTGTGGAACGACCACTTCCCTGGTTAATTACAACCCCGTCTACGACTATCAAAGCATCGTTGCCTCCACTTAAGTTGTTTTCCCCACGAAGAATAATTTTATTGGAACCACCTGGCCCACCATTAGATCGTACCAGGTTCAAGCCCGCTACCTTTCCAGATAAAGCATCAGTCCAGTTGTTAGACAACGCTCCGGTCAGATCTTCCCCTTTTACAGTAGTGGTACTATAACCTAACGATTTCTCTTCCCTTTTAATGCCTAAGGCCGTCACTATGACCTCATTAAGATCAGAACTTGAGCTGCTCATATTCACAGCCATCGCGTTCGTTGCACCTGTAACGGTACGTTTAGCCTGCGTATAACCAAGCATGCTAAAAGAAATTTCAGTTCCTTTCACCACCTTTACACTGAAAGCACCATTCACATCCGTTACACCTAAAACTTTCCGTTGATTATCGGAAATCGTAACTCCGGGTAAGGGCTGCCCGTCACCGGCATCTTTAACGGTCCCCTTTACCGTAACTGTTTCCTGAAAAAACAGGCTGCCAGCGACCGGCCCGGTACCCGCGCTTAGCATTTGAGGCAATTGCATAAAAACCACTACCAGCGCATACGCAAGATATTTAAACGGTTTTCTGAACTGCACATAGTGAGTAGAATTTTTGTTCATAACATTAATTAATTTAAGTTCCCCCTTAGTTTACAATATATATAATCAAGCGTTTGATTGCGCGTTATCAAATCAATTTGGTCCCCATCCTTTTTAC
>CBFGNP010000090.1:0-10135 GCA_965650095.1 uncultured Pedobacter sp.
GTGGTGGTACTCATATTGCCTCGGAAGGATTTGCCTACATAAGGTTTGTAAAATGCATCTTTATCTGCCAGCTCCTTAGCCATTTCGCTCATCATGAAGTCGTCGGAAGAAACTGACACCAGGTAATTCATCTGGTCACCACGGTTGATGTTCATCACCTGGCATATCGGGCCAAGTCCGTGTGTAGGATATAAATTGCCTTTGTGTTTGGTGTTTTCCTTCAGTCGCCACATATCGTAATACTTGGACTTTGAAAAATTTCCTTCCAGTAAGTCGTGGATATAAGCGCCTTCACAATGGATGATATCGCCAAAGAATCCCTGCCTTGCCATATTGAGGGTAAGCATTTCAAAAAAATCATAGCAGCAGTTTTCCAGCATCATGCTGTGTTTCTTTGTACGCTCAGAAGTTTGCACCAGTTGCCAGCACTCATCAAGAGAGGTGGCGGCAGGTACTTCGGTACATACATGCTTGCCATGGTTCATGGCGTACACGGCCATTGGTGTATGCAGTTCCCAGGGGGTGGCTATATAGATGAGATCGATATCGTCACGTTCGCAGAGTTTTTTCCATGCTTCTTCCTTATCTGTGTATACGACAGGTTTGTGGGCAGTATGCTTTAAGTTCTGGACAGCCGCAGCCGTTTTTTCCGGGCGCAGGTCGCACAAGGCATTGATACTTGTACCAGCGATCCGCTCCATGCGTTTTACCGCTGCGGCGCCGCGGTTGCCGAGGCCTATGAAACCGATACGCACTGTATCTAGTTTAGGAGCCGCATAACCGCTCATGTTAAATTCCTGCTTGTGCACCCTTTTGGCCAGTTTAAGAATATCGTCCTGATTTGAAGTGTCAGGAGAGGAAGTATAGGCCGATAAAATACCTGACGAGGCCAGGCCAAGACCAGCCAGGCCGCCGAGTTTTAAAAAATCTCTTCTATTGTTCTTCATTAATTGTGATTAAAATGGTGATGAGTTTCTTCAAATCTATTAAATGAGTTTTAAGAATATGACGATAAAACCGAATAAAATAGCGAGAACGTTATCGGTAGCGTTGCCGCTCATTTATCTGTTCTATAGTGGTTTATTCTGTGCTGATATCCTTAGTTTCGTTTTTCAGATCATACAAATCATCTATGGCCAAACGACAAATCTCTTCTGTATCGGTAAGTTCTCTAAATAAGCGGGATACCTTGATTTCTATTCTTATTATCGGGTTATTGTTTTTTATATTTGGCTTTGTTTCCTGGATAAATGCCATCCTGATTCCTTATTTCAAGATCGCCTGTGAACTCACGAATTTCGAATCTTACCTGGTTGCCTTTGCTTTTTACATCTCTTATTTTGTCATGTCGGTCCCTTCGTCCTTTCTTTTAAAGTCTGTCGGTTTTAAAAAGGGAATGATGATTGGTTTCTGGACAATGGCTGTTGGTGCATTTATTTTTGTTCCGGCTGCGCTGACACGCACTTATGAGATCTTTTTACTGGGCTTGTTTTCCTTAGGAGCGGGTTTGGCCATACTGCAAACTGCTGCCAACCCTTATATTACCGTTTTAGGACCTAAGGAAAGGGCAGCTCAACGCATCAGCATCATGGGCATCTGCAATAAGGGCGCAGGGATATTGGCGCCATTGCTGTTTGCCGCAGTCATTTTAAAAGCTACAGATGGCGAACTCTTTAAACAGTTGCCCTTGATGAATGGTGTTGAAAAAAGTGCTGCGCTGGACGAACTGATCCGCAGAGTAATTGTTCCTTACGCCTGTGTGGGTGCCGTGCTTACTGGTCTTGGCCTGATGGTTCGCCATTCGCCTTTGCCCGAAATAGATACAGAGCAGGAAAGTGAAGATGTGGCCGCTGCAAATTCCGGAAAGACCAGCATTTTCCAATTCCCGCATCTCATACTTGGGGCAATTGCCATATTTCTACATGTAGGGACCCAGGTTATCGCTATTGATACCATTATCGGCTATGCCGGTTCCATGAATATACATTTACTGGAAGCTAAAATTTTTCCTTCGTATACTTTGTTCGCCACCATATGCGGCTATATCTTAGGGATATTGATGATCCCTAAAATCATCAGCCAGGTTCATGTATTACGCATCTGTACGTTATTGGGCGCGGTGTTTACGCTCTTAATTATTTTTGGCCGGGGCTCTGTGAGCATCCTTGGGCATGCTGCCGACATCTCTATCTGGTTTGTGGTATTACTTGGATTGGCAAATTCGTTGGTTTGGGCAGGTATATGGCCGCTGGCACTTGATGGTCTGGGCAGGTATACCAAACTGGGCGCATCGATCATGATCATGGGTCTTTGTGGAAATGCCATTTTGCCACTTTTTTATGGTTATTTTGCTGACGTGTATGATCTTAGAACTGCCTATTGGGTATTGTTCCCATGTTACCTATATTTAATGTTTTATGCATTTAAGGGACACCAGATCAGACGCTGGTTGCCCAATGATTGATCTGTTAAATTTAACCTGTTGATGTTTTTTTAAAATACATAAACTAATGAAGCCGGAAGAACTTTCAAGAAGACAATTTCTAACCAGGAATGCCCTAGCCCTATCGGGATTTGCGTTAAGTTATGCCGGACTTCCGGCCCTGGCAAAAGATCAATTTAAAAATGATGCCATCAGGGTCGGGCTGATTGGTACCGGATCAAGAGGAACCGGATTGATCAAGCTGATCAGTGGAATGCCGGAGATGCAGGTTACGGCTTGCTGTGATCCTATTCCAGAGCACCTTAATAAGGGGATGAAACAAGCTGCGAAAGGTGCTAAAGCCTATACCGATTACCGTAAATTGCTCCAGGATAAAAACATTGATGCAGTGATCATTGCGACTCCGCTCTACTTACATTATCCTATGGCTGTGGATGCCCTGGCTGCGGGCAAGCATATCTACTTGGAGAAATCCATGACCTACGATATTGCTCAGGCAATCGATCTGGAGAAAAAGGTCCGTCAGTCGAATCTGATTTTCCAGGTAGGATATCAATACCGTTATTTTGGTTTGTACCATAAAGTGAAGGAAGTAATAGGCCAGAACTGGCTGGGAAAGATTACGCATTTTGAATGCCAATATAACCGGAATTCAAACTGGCGCTTTCCGGTCAGCGATCCCAAAATGGAACGGGCCATCAACTGGAGAATGTATAAAGAATATTGCGGCGGTCCTTTATCTGAACTTTGCGCACATGCCATTGATGCGGTACATTACCTGACGGAAACCCATCCATTAAAGGTCACTGCGATGGGTGGGATAAACTACTGGAAGGACGGAAGGGACACCTATGACAACATCAGGGCTATTTATGAGTATCCGGATGACGTTAAAGTAAGCGTTACGTCTGTGCTTTCCAATGCCTACAATGGATACGGAATCCGTATTTTAGGTGATAAAGCCACCCTGGAAATACAGCGCGATAAGGCATTTATTTACCCGGAATCAATAAACAATAAGAGGGGTACAGTAGATGGGGTGACCGGAGCGACTATTGCGGTGACCACACAAGGCAAAGGTAATGAACTGATTTTCGAAAAACCTGGTGAGAAATCTTTAGAGCCAACTGTTTATGCCTTGAAGGATTTCGCACATTGTATTTTGTCAAAAAGTCAACCAGCATCAAACGCAGCTACTGCAAAAGATTCGTCCATTGCAATTCATATGGGCAATACCGCCGCTGAAACTGAAACAATACAACTTTGGAAACCGGAATATTCAATTTAATTATGCAGCGTAAAAGGCTAAAAATATATAACGGACAACTCATCACCCCGTACAAAACCGTTAGACAGGGGACAGTATTGATAGCAGATGGAAAAATTGTGGCAGCGCAGGAAGGGGATCTTGATTTCCCGGAAGCGGATGAAATCGATGCCAAAGGAAATTACATCTCGCCAGGTTTTATTGACCTGCACATTCATGGTGGGGGCGGGCATGACTTTATGGACAATACTGTGGAAGCATTCCTGGGCATTGCCGAAACGCATGCACGCTATGGCACTACTGCTATGTGCCCTACGACACTGACCAGCGAAAAGAAAGATCTGCTGGAAACCTTAAGGATTTACGAGCAGGCTCAGCAACTAAATCATAAAGGTGCACAGTTTATAGGCATGCACCTGGAAGGTCCGTATTTTGCATTGAGCCAAAGGGGAGCGCAGGATCCTCGTTATATCCGTGACCCTGATCCTGCAGAGTACAAAGAAATACTAGCCGCAACGAATGTCATCAAAAGATGGAGTGCTGCTCCTGAATTAAAAGGAGCTATTGAATTTGGTAGGTATCTGAGATCGAAGGGAGTATTGGCGGCAGTAGCACATACAGATGCGATTTACGAAGAGGTACTCGAAGCCTTTGAAAATGGTTATACCCTGGCAACGCATTTTTATTCGAGCATGTCCGGTGTTAGCCGCCGGGACTGCTTCCGCTTTGCCGGAGTAATTGAAAGCGGATATCTGATTGATGAAATGGATGTTGAGATTATAGCTGATGGGGTTCATTTACCTGCACCCTTGTTGAAATTGATCCACAAAATAAAGGGTGCTGGGAGAACAGCACTCATTACAGATGCCATGCGGGGTGCCGGAATGCCACCGGGCGACAGCATATTAGGTAGCTTAAAGAACGGACTAAAAGTGATTATAGAAGATGGGGTTGCAAAGCTGCCGGACAGAAGTTCTTTTGCAGGGAGCGTTGCTACAGCCGACAGACTGGTTCGTAACATGGTAAATATGGCTGGGGTTTCCCTGGAGGAAGCAGTAAGGATGATCAGTAAAACACCTGCACGTATCATGGGATTGGAAAACCGCAAAGGGGCACTTATTTCGGGTAAGGATGCAGATGTGGTAATTTTTGATCGGGAGATTAACGTTCAGCATACCATTGTGAACGGAAAAGTGGTTTACAGCAAGTCTTAGATTTTTCTGTTGCTGGATTCCCGAACGATGAGTTTTCCTGGCAACACGACTTCTTGCGCCTGAAAATATTTCTTGGTGATGTGCTTGATCAGTAGCTCGCAACTTAATTTACCAACCTCAAAAGCAGGTTCTGCAATGGTAGATAAAGAGGGGGAGATGATAGTCGACATCGGATCGTTGGTAAAACCAATTACACCAAATTCTTCTCCAACCTGTATGCCTTTGCTTTTTAGTGTAATCATGGCCCCTATGGCCTTTCTGTCATTCGCGGCAAAAATAGCATCCGGTTTGTTTTCCAATCCCATTAACTGGAGTGTGTCGTTTTCGCCATGCTCCTGGGAAAAGCCCGAGTAAATGACCCAGTCTTCATTTGGCTGAATGTTGTGTTTCTTTAGTACATCCAGATACCCCCTCAGCCTGGCTTCCGTAAAACTGAGCCCTTTTGGGCCGGCAATATGTGCAATTCGTCTGTATCCGTTTGCGATCAGATGTTCAACAGCCTCAAAAGCTCCATTGTAATCGTCCTGCATTACTTTTGAGGTCTCAATTTCGCTGGCTACCCTGTCAAAGAAGACGACAGGTATGCCTTCATCTACAATTTCCTGAAAGTGGTTACAGGAGTCAGAATCAGAAGAAATGGAAACCAGCAAGCCATCCAGGCTCGAAACAGAAAGGTTCTCCATAATGGCAAGTTCCCTTTCTGGTGAGTCGTTGGTCACAAACAAGATGATATTATATCCGTTATTATAGGCCACTTCCTGAATGCCGGTGATGACTGTAGAAAAGTAGTAATTGGTAATGAAAGGTAAAATAACCCCTAAATTATGAGTGCTGCCTTTAGCCAGCCCTGTTGCATTAAAATTGGGCTTGTAGTTCAGTTCTGTGGCAAGGGCCAGTACTTTCTCCTTAGTTTCCTGGTTGACGTCGTAAGTGTCCCTCAAGGCCCTGGACACCGTAGAAACTGAAATATTTAAAATTTTTGCAATATCCTTTATTGTTACGTAATGACGGGCCATAAAGATTTAGAAGGGAATTAGATTTGGTTTCTTTTTATAGCCTAAGGTAATAAAAAAAAAGAAAATTATTTAGGGTCAGGAAGAATCGACAACTAATCTGTGTCAATTGGTCTTTTCTCTTGTAAAAGGCACAAAACGCACTTTTGTCAAGTTGGTTTTCAGTATTTTTCCACCGTTTTTTCTGACCAGAACCAGCGTTTGCACTGCAGATGACGCGCCTACAGGTATGATCATTTTTCCGCCCTCTTTAAGTTGTTTGAGCAGTGGGGCTGGGATGTCTTTGACTGCTGCCGTTACAATGATCGCATCGAAAGGGGCTTTTGCTTCGAGCCCCTTGTAACCATCGCCGACAAATGTTTCTACATTATTATAGCCGAGCTTAGCTAGTAGTTTTTTTGTTTGCCCAGCCAGCTCCTTAACGATCTCAATGGTATACACCTTATCAACGATTTCAGCTAGTACTGCTGCCTGATATCCGGAGCCTGTACCGATTTCAAGTACCCGATCAGTTGCCTTGGGCTCAAGCAGTAGGGTCATTTCGGCCACTATATAGGGTTGGGAGATGGTCTGCCCATAGCCTATCGGTAGTGGAGTGTCGGCATAGGCCTCATTTCGATATTCATATGGTACAAATAAATGCCGTTCCACCTTGCGCATGGCGATAAGGGTAGGCTGGTGTTTAATACCCCGCGCCTCAATCTGTTTAAGTACCATATTACTGCGCAGGCGCTCATAATCCTGGGACGCCCCCATTTGAGGTATCCAAAAGACGAGTAATAAATGCAAAAACTGTTTCATGTGTCCCAACCTCCATGTTCAAAGGCATATTTTATGATGATGATCAGATTTAACACATAGACATCAAATAACTGATTTTCACACACTTAAATTTAACTAAATTTAAAGAATAAAACAAGATATGCGCTGCTAAATGCTATTGATAAAAGTATGTTTAATGATAAAAAGCTTAGGGTCTTAATCAATTTTAAGTTTAAATTGTTAATCAATATAGAATTTACATTAACCAGCAATAATTACTATGGACAAAGGACTAATTGCAAAAGCGACCATCACCATTGACGCGCCAATCGAAAGCGTTTGGAATGCACTCATTACCCCGGACCTGATTAAACGATATATGTTTGGAACAAATGTTGTTTCAGCTTGGAAAGAAGGCAGTTCAATAGTATGGAAGGGCATATGGAAAGACAAGCCGTATGAAGATAAAGGAACGATTCTAAAAGTAGTGCCTTTTCAGTTGCTTCAGTATACACACTTTAGTCCGCTTGCGGGAGTTCCTGATGTTCCTGAAAACTACCATACCTTAACTTATGAATTGTCTGACAAGGATGGCCATACGTCTATTTCATTATCACAGGACAATAATAAGAATGAAAATGAAAGAAAACATTCCCTTGAAATGTGGGAAGCCTTACTTGCCGAATTAAAGAAAGTCGTGGAAAGTAAGTTCTGAATCGGGGTTATTTTATCCTGATGTATTCCATCTTAAAGCCATCGTAAACATTATCAGCAATAGTTAAGGTGTCATTTTGTAAGGAAATGATACCATTTTTAATTGGATGTTCTGGTGCCGCAGGGAAACGTATGGCGTTATCTTCTTTGCCTGTGTAGATGCTTTTGATCTTATAGAGTTCATAAATTCCTTGTCCGGAAATCTGTTCATTTATCTTTTGTAAATATTTAAATCCACTTTTAAATTCAAGGACCTGATGGATTTCCGGATCGGCCTTCTGGTATTTACCTGCATAACCACCACTTTTCCCCGTATACTTCCATACGCCAATGAGTTGTTTCTCCAACGACATGTCTGACTGAACTTTTTTGCATGTCGCAGAGCTGAACAACATTACGACGACAAGTGAATAAAAAATAGCTTTCATAATTAAAATCTTAGGTTTATAAATTAAACGGTAAAACGAATTGATTTGCTACAGTCGGTTTGATCTCATTCCCTAAAGTATAGGGCAAATATGCTTAATGCAAGCAATACGAACACGATCGCTGCAGCCATCAGCCAAATGCTAATCGAACTTAAAACTGTAGCATAGGCCAGGCCGAACAGTATCGCTGCAATTGC
Organism: uncultured Pedobacter sp.; assembly: GCA_965650095.1. Taxonomy (GTDB): domain Bacteria; phylum Bacteroidota; class Bacteroidia; order Sphingobacteriales; family Sphingobacteriaceae; genus Pedobacter. Next base: position 8,039 of record CBFGNP010000090.1, read on the forward strand.
AAGTAGCAGGAGTGATATGCCCATTTTCCGCTTATTCTTGTTCAGCATGATTTTCGGTTGCTTGCGATAAAAACAATTTAATGCTCAATTGGTTCAGTTTTTCAGGAGCGCAGACAGGTTATTTACAGGAATTCAAATCAATTCTGGAATTAGGATTGTTTTTTCAACATGAGGCATTGGATATGCTAGATAATACAACATTAAAGAAATATAATGATGAAGAAGGAAGAAAGATCCGGCCATGATACCGACAAGGCACTGGCTAAAGCGGGTAGCGTAAACCCAAACAAAGATAAAAAGCTTAAGACTGATGAACCCCTTTCGGAAAAGGACGAACAGAAGCAGGCAGAAGAAAAGCAACGTAAACACCTAAAAAAGAATCTTTAGCACAATGTTAAAGGTGCAGGCAACGAACCAATTTTCGATTGCCTGCAAAAAAATTACAGCTTTACTGTGCAGCAAGCCATTGTGTCAAATGAAGGCTGCCTAACTTTGCATCACCCTGAGGAACCAGGCCGTCATTAGGAATAGGGCCGCCAAAGTACTCACTGTTTGTGTTTGCGATCACATTTTTGCTGCCATCTTTCTCCTTTAAATAGGCAGCGACAAATTCTGTTTGTGTGTGACGCTCCGGACCAGCGATTTCAAGGATGCCGTTAGCCGGCGCTGATATTGCAAATTCAGTGACAAATGAGGCTACATCTTCAGCCGCAATAGGCTGGAAGGACACATTAGAAATGTGCACATCATTTCCTTGCGTCGCAGTTGCCGCAATGGCTGGCAGGAATTCTAAAAATTGGGTGCTCCGGATAATTGTATAGGGTATTCCAGATTGTCTGATCAGATCTTCCTGTGCTTTTTTGGCACGCATATAACCCAAATCCTGCATGCGGTCGACGCCAACGATAGAAACAGCTAAATGATGTTTCACACCCGCATTGGTTTCCGCCGCCATCAGGTTACGGCCTGATGTTTCAAAGAACTGCAATACCGGTCCATCTTCAAAGGATGGTGAATTAGAAAGATCAATTACGACGTCTGTTCCACTCATTGCTTCTGCAAGGCCCTCTCCGGTAATGGAATTGATACCCGTAGATGGAGAGCCCGCGATAACTGTATGGCCAAGCTGGCGAAGCTTGCCTGCAACTTTTGTACCTATAAGTCCGGTACCGCCGATGATTACGATTTTCATTGATGCTAAGTTTAAATAGTTTATAAAATTGTTAACTATCCCTTATCACACCAACTTGATGCCAATGTATTAAAAATCTTATAATCAATCACTTACACGATTAACAGGAAGTAATATTTCCCTTCATTTAGTGAAAACACTAAATAGCTCCCTTTATAAAGGGAATTTTATAAAAAACCCTAGGGGATTTATCGGCATTTCACCAAAACAAGAGCCGGCTACCTGGTAAAATAATCGGCTTTGATGATGTGTAGTTTTTTGATTTTGGAGTGCAGCGTATTGCCCGGTATTCCCAATATTTCTGCCGCGCCTCCAATACCGGAAATCTTTCCACTGCATCGTTTTAGGACCTCGATAATATAGGCGCGCTCCATTTCTTCAAGGGACCTGTTAGCGGGTATGCCCGGGGTTATAGAAATCAGTCCGGTCCCGTTTGGCAAATAGACTTCATTTACCATGTGATCTGTGGCCAGTAATACACTACGCTCCAGCACGTGTTCGAGTTCTCTTACATTTCCTGGCCATAAATAGCTATGCAATTGCTGCATTGCTTTTGGTGCGATCCTCGTTATCTTTTTTCCTGTGTTCTTACCATATTTGGCAAGGAAAAAGTCGGTCAGGGCTTCGATATCTTCTTTTCGGTCTTTTAAGGGTGGGAGTGTGATGGGAAAAACGTTTAGCCGGTAGTACAGATCAGATCTGAAGCGGCCAGCCATTACTTCCTCTTCCAGGTTGCGGTTGGTGGCAGCAATAACCCGTACATTTAGTTTTATCGTACTTTTTCCGCCTATTCGTTCCATTTCCTTTTCCTGCAGTACCCTCAGCAATTTTACCTGTGTTTCCAATGGCATTTCGCCGATTTCATCAAGAAACAGCGTACTGTTGTTGGCCAGCTCAAACTTGCC
>CBFGNP010000091.1:0-10080 GCA_965650095.1 uncultured Pedobacter sp.
TTTTAACACTCAAATTTTTTAGAACGGTTCTTTTTCCACTATACTTGTTCAATTCTGATACAGGCATCGACGTAATTGAAATGTTATTATTTTCCTCAATTAGCTTTAGTTCACGGACAATGGTGGTCGCTCCCCTCCATTGCGTTGTCGGCACTATGTTTGCGTAGGTCCAATTATTCATCCAGCCAATAAAAATCTTACGTTTTCCTGTATTTGACCAAGTAACACCGGCATAGTTATCCGTTCCATAATCCAGCCATCTTGTTTCTGTATTGGCAGGTATAAATTGGTGACCGTCAAAGTCGCCGATAAAGTATTGAGTTCCTGAACCGCCATTTGGCCCACCAGGATTAAGGCTGATTAATAGAACCCAATATGTTTTACCATTTAGCTCCAGAGGGAATAGGTCAGGGCATTCCCATACACCACCATGAGCTCCAACCTTTTCACCGAATTCACTTTCTTTGGACCACTCTTTGAGATTTAGTGAGGAGTAAAAAGTAATCTTGTTGCCTGTAGCTAATGTCATGATCCATTTTTGCACTGAGTCATTCCAATGCACCTTCGGATCTCTAAAGTCCCAGATACCAGGATTGGGCAAAACGGGATTTCCTTTATATTTCTGCCAGCTTTTTCCAGCATCCAGGCTATAAGCCAAGCTCTGAAACTGATGTAAGCCCGTCTTGGCGTCTTCAAGTTTCTTGTCGAAGTGCGTAAAGATTGATACTAAGGCATTTTTTCCAAACCCTGCAGTATTGTTTTGATCAACAACAGCACTGCCAGAGAAGATAGTCCCGAGACTGTCGGGATATAGTGCGATAGGCTGCTCTTTCCAACTGATGAGATCCTTGCTGGTAGCATGACCCCAATGCATTGGGCCCCAGGTCACACCGCCGGGGTGATATTGAAAAAAAAGATGGTAAACACCTTTATAATAGACCATTCCGTTCGGATCATTCATCCAATTCGCCTTCGGACTAAAATGAATTTGCGGACGGTGTTTTTCGGCACGTCCCTGTTGTGCCCGCAATAAGATAGGGAAGGTATTTAGTGAAAGTAGAACTAAAGTAACTAACAGGGATTTTGTGTTTTTCATATTGTTTATTTTTTATTTCCAAATCGATTTTAATTCCCAGGCCTTAAATTTAATCCGGCTGCCCACCTTCGAGGCAAACACCTCAATTCCAGTCTGGTCTTCTGATGGGAAAGTCTGAAGTGTGAATACAGTTTCTCCGCCATTGCCAAAGATCTCAACACTTGATTTATCGACATACAAGTGCAGCTTCACTTCTCCATTGATGGAACGAATTTTCCCACAAGTTATCCGGGAAAACTTTTCGATGGGCGCATCCGTGCAGTTCGTTCTATCTATTGTGAGCATCTCATTCTGTACATTATATTTGATAACCAGTTTTCTTCCTTGCCCTACAAGCAAATTGAACCCAATTTCATTGTCAGAACGCGACGAAAAACTAACTTCCATCTCGTACACATTCTGCTTCGGTGTAAATTGTTGTAGCCAACGTGTTCCTTTTGCCACCTCAAAATTCGCCGTCACCATTTTTCCTCTAAGCGTTTCCAGATTTTTCAGCGGTTTCTGAATTAAACTTAAACCTTCAGGCAACTCCTTCAACTGAAGCTCTCGGGGTATACTCCAAAAACCCTTACCATACTTTGATGGCACATGCTGTGCATAATCCCACGTGGCAACCCAGCCCATGCTGCTGGTCGCTTTCAAATTCCCACCATAATCTCTAAATGTTCTGGATGCATAATAATCCATTCCATGATCGACAAAGCGCGGTGTTTTCGGCTGGTCTGCATCAATTGTAAAAGTAGTTCCGTCAAAATCACCTATAAAGTATTGTTCCCTGGCCCAGTCGATAGAAACCACCATCACCCATTTCGTTCTCGCCGGGTTCCCCACTATCGGAATTTGAAAAAGATCGGGACATTCCCAGGATTTTTCCTGGGCACCGGCGGGACCAAAGTCGCTCATCCATGTCCACGTTTTCAGATCGAGCGAGCTATAAAATTTTATCTTTTTTTCAAGCGCAAGCGCGACGACCATGATCCACCTCTTTGTATTTTCATGCCAGAAGACAGTAGGATCGCGAAATTCCGTGCTTCCAATGTCCAACACAGGATTTCCTTTATAATATTGAAACGTAATTCCACCATCCAGGCTATAAGATATACCTTGAGATTGACTTTTAGTATCCTCATTAAACATTGTATAGACTGCTACTTGTGCATCCTTCCCAAATCCTGCAGTGTTGTTTTTATCGATAACAACGGAACCTGTAAAGTACGCTGTTTTTGCGGGTTCGCCAGTCATCACATTTTTAGATTCCTGACGGTAATGAACAAGATCCGTTGAAGTCACTTTTCCCCACCAATACATCTGATATTTCCCTTTATGATAGATGAAACCACTTGGATCACTGACCCATCCTGTAGTGGGACTAAAATGATATTGAGGGCGATAGGATTCGGAGTAAAGTACTGTCGAATTTTCCTGAGAATAACTCAGCTCAAAACTGCAAAATAATAATATCGTAAATAAAAATTGCCTCATGATTTCAAAATTAAAAGTCAGTATTTATTGGCGCAGAATTGAGTTTCCAAAACTCTCCTTCAACCTGTACGGTTCCACCTTCGGCAAAAATCTCCAGCAAGTTACTACGTTCGGTGGAAGGGAATATTCTAGTCGTAAAAGCACTTTCATTATTGATGAACACTTCTACAACCGATCCGTCAACGAACAGATGAAAAGTCGTGGGCTTAGTTAGATCTAGTACAAAATGATCCTTTCTTGTCCGTAATGGTATTCCCTTACGTAAACTAGAATGTGTTTGGTCCACTACAATTTCTTTTTCCTCGACATCATAATATATACTGGTATATTCCGATTTATCCGGGTTTTTATGGAGTATAAACCCAAATTTTCGCGCATCTCCTGGTTGTATGGTCGCTTTAACTTCATATTGTTGCAGACCATCGGAGATCCGATAACTCTTGCTACCGCTGACAGAAACGTTTGTGAATTCCCTCTTTACAGCCCTAAGTTTCTCCATCGCCGGATGCGGCGATTGCTTCAGCACCCCATTCACCAACGACCAGACTCTCGGAATACTGTAGAGGTGATTCCATCCCTGTTGCCAGGCAGCCTCACCCGAAATTTCATCTGGAATAATGGCAATTGCAGAGACCCGTCCATCCTGGTCATCAGCGACAGAAGGAGAAAGTAATCTGTTGATTACTTCCAGATTCTTCGGCAGCGGGTAATCAGGAATAAAACGCTCATTGACAAACTCCCCTGTCCAATAAAGCGCCCTGGCCGGCACTCCCTTATGGGGGACCTTGTTCACTAACAAAATGTATTTGTCACCCATTTTTTTAAACACAGGCATTTCCCAGAAGATACCGGAATTGTCCTGGTCCGGGCTACCTTCAAAAAGCGTATGCAAAAAATCCCATTGTTTGAGATCCGAAGATTTGTAAAGAAGAAGGGCACCCTTTTCAATAGTATCCTTTTTAATTCCAAATCCCACCACCATATACCATTTATCCCCATCTTTCCATACATACGTATCCCTAAGGTCTGCTCGGCTGTAGCCCTCTGGTTGCCGCGGAATTACAGGATTACCTTTGTATTTAGTCCACTCTGTTAATGTGGAATCTTTTGGAAAGGCGAGAGCGATCCCCATTTTTTCTCCTCCAGCGGTATAACTTATAATAGGCATACCTTGGTCATCTATGATCACATGTCCTGACCAGATACCATTTTCATCGTACCCTTTTTCTGGACTTATTGCAGGCTTGTGCTCCGTCCAGTTAACCATATCCCTACTGCTAAAATGCCCCCAATTAATCTGTCTTAAAGCAAGATTAGAGGCATTCTTCTGATTGAATATATGATATAACCCCTTATAGTAAATCAATCCATGTGTTTCATTAGTCCAATTGGCGGCAGGCATCAAATGGTATTTTGGGCGGCTAAAGTCGTTCTCGAAACGGGTGGGGGGGATAGCAAGAATAGGAACCTTTTTTGCCAAACGGGTTGTCTCGGCCTGAAACTGATGTATAGAAATACGTTCATGTCCAAGTTTAACCTCATCAATGATTCCATTAATTAGAGTCAGATCCATTTTACCTAGAAGTCTCTCCTTGAAATCCTTACCAATGAGAAGTTCCCGTGGTTCCCATTTTGCCCCGATGAAAGGCAGATCAAGCTGTAGCTTTTTACCGTTCATCCAAATACCTGGTACACCGGAATTTAAACTCATAGCGACATGCAACCATTTAAACTTTTCCACAATCAGGCCCGTATTCAGATAAGAAAAATTACTATGTTTTCCAATCCCAATCAAAATCTCGCCAAACCTGTTTACATTGATTGAAATTGATTGAGCATCCCCTACGGACCTCATGGCAAAGAATGCCCCTGTATCTGTAGGGAACGATTCTAAGGCAAACCAACCGGAGCAGGTAAACACCTTCTGACCAGGCTTAATTTCCTTTCGCAGAAAAGTGCTGTAACCATCTGTTCTAATACCGGAACCAATAATACCAGGAGTTAATTCTATCTGGCTCCTAACATTTTTGAGTTCAAGTTTTTCGAAGCCTTGCTTTGCATTCAGCGGATTTTTTCCCTCAAAACTCCAATGTTGTGCAGATGCCTTGACGCTGCTTAAAAGAAAAGCAACTCCATAGACTAAGCATTTACAAAAGGACTGCAATTTAATTTCCATTTTGTTAGTTTAAGGATGAAGCCATACGGACGTCAGTACATATCCGTATGGCTAGATTACACTACTGGGCTAGATAACCAGGATTTTGTTTATAGAGCCCTCCTGAAAAATTGATTTGTGGCTGAGGTATCGGGAAATACTCATCCCTGGCTTTTACAAACTTTGCATTTTGCAGGTAAGTACGAAGAAGCTTTTCTTTTATAAAATATTCGTTGTTCAGAACCTGCTCAGCATTTCCCCAACGCACCAGGTCGAAAAAACGCTCGCCTTCAAGAGCGAACTCTAGTTTACGCTCAAAGCGAAGTGCGGTTCGGGCATAACCATTGGTCCAGGTACAGTTTTCCCCAGGCTTATAAATGTCAATGGTATAATTTGCTGCATAGGTTGCTGGATCAGGAGCGTTAAATGCGGTTACATATTTACTGTTTTTCACCCTTGTCCTGATTTTGTTGATCAGCGGAAGTGCTTCGTCCTGCCTGTCTAATTCGATTAGAGCTTCTGCTTTCCAAAGCAAAACATCAGCGAACCTGATGATATGAAAATTGAGAGAAGATCCTCCCCATGGGAAACCTTTGACCATATAAGGGGATTCAGGGGAAACCAATGCTTTTTTATTTGAATAATAACCATATGTTGCAGGTTCGCGGGCCCAATCGGGCCCATAAGCAGCGGCTGTATAGTTTTTCCAGCGAATCCCCAAACGTCCGACGGTGAAATCCAACCTTGGATCGACATTCGTGGCCAGACCATCTGCAACTGTCATCAGGTTAGAATTGTTGTAGGTTTCCGGGGTCGGCACTCCTTTGCTGTCTGTTTTATAGGAATTCACCAAATTCTGACTCGGCTGGAAAAATCCGTCACCGCTATAAGCAGGTCCACGTGGTGCGTTTAGCAGGTTACTCCAATTGATACGCCCCAGATCCGTTCCGTCAGCTATGGAATATTGAACTGCAAAAACTGATTCAACGCTGTTATCAAATTCACCCATAGAAAGCTGTTGAAAATCCTGGAGCAGATCATATCCACCATTCGAGATTACCTCATCACATTTGCTGACCACATCGTTTAACAGGCTTTCATCAATACTTGCAACCGTGTTATCCGGGTTTTGTTTATAAGCACGATAAAGCGTTACTTTTGCCTGATAGGCAGTAGCAGCATATTTGGTAGCCCTGCCTGCCTCAGATTGCTTTGGAGGAAGTAATTTCGCCGCTTCACCAAACTCAGCAGCAATTTTCTCCAAAATCTGATCCCGTGTGAATTCTATATTGGATATTTTGACATAATCTTCTGTGGATACATTTTCATCAAAATAGGGTATTCTGTTAAACAGGCGGTTGAGTTCAAAAAAGAAGTGCGCCCTTAAAAATCGCATTTCTCCCAACCTCACATTCTTCAATGGGACTTCTGTTTCGGTTACCGCATTCAACCTGCGTATCGCATTATTTGCGCGCTGAACACTTCGGTAAAGGCTAAACCATTTACGGTCGAGTAGACCATTAGAAGCATACACTGCCGTAAAAGTTTCAAACTGGTTGAATTCACCAATGTCGCCAATACCTCCGCCACCTTTATAGGCCGTCTCTGCACGAACGTCGCCATATATCCAATTCGTGGTAGGAGAAAGAAATGTTCCGTCACTTCCTTCGGGACCAGCCAGTGCAGCATATGCGGAAATACAAAGCGCTTCAATACCGTCCGGGGAATTTAGTAGTTCATCACTTAACTTGCCTTTTGGTTTGGTATCCAAAAAATCCTTCTTGCACGAGCTTAGAACAACTAGCAATACAAATATTATATATTTAAATTTCATGATATTTATAGTTAAATGAATTAAAATCCAAAATTCAATCCCAATGTAAAGGTCCTTGGTAATGGATACGGATACCCAAGTCCTTCCGGATCCGCACCCTTGTACTTCGTGATCGTAAACAGATCCTGTCCTTGCACATACATACGTAGATTCCTAAGTTTTAACTTGTCCGCAAGCCCTTTAGGCAAGGTATAACCCAACTGAACATTCTTCAATTTCAGGTAAGAGCCATTTTCAATAAAATACTCCGAGGTCCTCGCCTCGTCATTTGAATTTACAGCGGTTAAAGCAGGGATATCTGAGTTAAAGTTACTTGTAGGATTCCAGGCTTCTAATAATCTGTTACTATGGTTACCGGTCCATAACTGGAAGAAATCGGTATAGAATTTGGAATTATTATAGGCATCTCTTACCATTCCATTAACGAAGAAAGAAAAATCAAATGCTTTATACCCTAACGCGACATTTAATCCACCGATAAATTTAGGCTGATCCGAACCCAACCATTCCATATCTTTATCATTAATCAGATGATCACCATTGGTATCTACGTAACGTATTCTTCCTAATCCTTTACCTGGTTTGTCAATACCATCGTTAAGTTCTTCTGCCGTACGGTAAATTCCATTCGTTCTAAAACCCAGCCAGGAGCCCAAAGGCTGTCCAACGATAGTCTTGTCCTGTCCGTTCCCTCCTCCGTAAGTATAATAAATGTCATCAGGCACAGAAGTTACTTTATTTTTATAGGCAGTTGCCGTAAAAGTCAAGCTATAATTAAAATCCTTTCCGATATCATCTCTCCAGTTCAAAATCGCCTCAAACCCCTTGTTGCTTAACGAAGCACCGTTGTAGGCCATTGCCCCACCCTCTCCAATTATCCCGATGTAAGGCCGATCGATCAGCATATCGTCGGTCTTTTTGATATAATAATCCAATGTAAGGTTTAATCTATTTTTTAACATCGCCAGATCTAAACCGAAATTGGTCTGTGTAGTCACCTCCCATTTAATGTTTGGATTTCCCGTCCTATCCTTAATGATCCCGTTAGGAATGGTTCCCCGGTTAATACCTGAAATATCATAGCCAGCCATATTCAGATTGGTAGAATATTTGGTATAAGTAGCTTCGTTATCTAACAGATCATTACCATTCTGGCCCCAGCTGGCACGCAGCTTAAGGTCGGATATCAAGCTCTGATCCTTCATAAAAGCTTCCTCACTAACTCTCCATCCTGCTGATACTGCAGGAAAAACCGCGGCATTATTGTTCTTTCCGAACCGGGAAGAAGCATCCCTTCTGATTGTACCTGAAAGCAGGTAACGATCATTATAAGCATAGTTTAGTTTTGCAAATACAGAATTTGTCGCCGTTCTTGATGCAATTCCACTGTTAGTCTGCGCACCGTCACCAGCACTTATATAACGATAATCCAGGGCCTCGATAATAAAATTCTCTCTCCTTGCTCCTAAAGATTCATTAATACTCTCTTTGGACTCAATACCCGCAAGTGCATTGATATTGTGTTTATCAACCGTTATACTATAATTTGCTGTATTTGACCAGATCCAGTCACGGTTATAATCTGAGGAACTATTCAGTATATTTTTATCAACGGTTCGGTCACCTTCCTTCCATTTGGGTTCAAAGGTTGATCCGACCCCGTTACGATAATTTATGCTGAAGTTCGACCTTAAAACCAAATTTTTAATCGGCTCAGCCTCTATGTACATATTGCCAAAGATCCGCCACTGGTCATTTCTATTGTCTTTAATCTGATCAAGAAGCCTAATTGGGTTAGGTTTGTCACCTATTCCCTGCGTAGGTCCTGCGTAGCCTCCGTAAATATCATAAACAGGGATTATTGGATGTTGCGCGATAGTGAGTTCTTCGATTCCCGCTGGCTTAAGTTTTTCATTCCATTTGCTCAGGTTTAGATTTTGTCCAATTCTTAAACGGTTATTCAAAAAATTATAATCAGAATTTAAACGGCCGTTAATACGGTTAAAATTGGTGTATTTGATTAAACCATCCTGATCAAAATAGTTGAGTGAAAATGCTGAAGATCCATTTTTGGAACCTTTTGCTACAGTAAGGTTATAGCTTTGCAAAATAGCCGTTTTATACACTTCATCAGCCCAATTGGTATCACCGGAACGTATCGTTTTCTTTTGATCAATAAATTCCGGAATCACGGGGGCATCGCCGTTTCCGTATAAATCATGGCTGGGCTTTACCCCGTCATTCTTATAGGCAGTCCAATAGGTCTCACCCCATTGTTGGGCATTTAGCATTTTTATGCTGTTATGATAAGACTGTGTAGTAAGCTGGGCGTCAAAATCAACAGTTAACTGATCTTTTTTACCTCTTTTCGTCGTGATAATAATAACACCGTTTGCTGCTTGTGTACCATAAATTGAAGCAGATGCAGCATCTTTCAGTATCTGTATGCTCTCTACATCGCTCGGATTTAATAAAGTGCCAATATTGTCACGGGTCTGGACACCGTCAATAACATACAAAGGGCTGCGATTATTGATAGTAGTGATACCACGTATGCCAATACCGGTGCCAACGCCACCTGGGGTACCATTATTGGTCACATTAACACCAGGTACACGTCCTTGCAGTGTTGAGATGATGTTTCCTGTCGGGATATTTTCGACATCCTTCATGTTCACAACGGAAACAGCTCCTGTCAAATCCTTTTTCCGTTGCGTCTGATAACCGGTAACCACGACTTCATCCAGATTTTTGGAATCCGGTTCCATAGCGATATCTATTTTAGTTCTGTTATTTACCGGAATTTCCTGAGTTACAAAACCCAGATAAGAGATAACCAGCACAGGATTGTTTCCAGAGATTGATAGAGAAAAATGTCCCTGGTTGTCGGTGCTGGTCCCCGTTCTGGTTCCTTTGAGCAAAACGCCCGCGCCAATAATGGTTTCTCCTTTGTTGTCGGTCACCGTTCCGTTAACGGTTATATTCTTTTGTGCACTTGCATTTCGAAAAAAGAAGCACATACTCAGGAGCAATAGAAAATATCTTATTTTCATTTCCTTGTTCATATTTAATTGTGAATGGTCAGATAGGCCAGACTTCAGTTTGACATATCAAATATTTGGTTAGTTAGATCGTAAAAATTAGTTCTGATTAGGGGGGTGAAGTAATGTTTATATTCATAATACTGATTGTAGTTTATAATTGGTTTATTTTTTATTTCAATATTTCACTGCACCATTTCCGCTTCCAGATGAATCTATCAAATTCAAATTTTGAATACTCGGGACAAGCGCCGGCCTGTGAAGTGATAAATGCGCCCATTGCAAGTGCATAATCCAAAGTAACCTCTAAAGGTTCTTCTGCCAACTTCATCGCAAGAAACGCGGCAAGAAAAGAGTCGCCACTCCCAATGGTATCTGCAACGTCAATATGATACGCCGGATATTGATAAGTCAGATCCATATTATAATATGAAGCACCTCGCGATCCCCTGGTAATCAGAATTTCCCGCAT
>CBFGNP010000092.1:0-10060 GCA_965650095.1 uncultured Pedobacter sp.
TAAGATAAAATGAAAAAGGTAAGAGCAATATGGGCTTTGGGAACGGTAATGTTACTGGGCGGCTGCAAAAAATTTCTGGACGAGAAGCCTTTGGCACAGGTGGCCTTAGATCAGTTTTATAAAACTAAATTCGATGTTGATGCAGCGATGGCAGGGATGTATGCCAAGTTCCAGTTGGAAATGGTAGGAGATGACCAATACACCGAAAAATACCTTTATTGGGGCGAATACCGATCCGATAATTTTGACAGGTTTATAGCCTATACCAAAGGTAATATAGATGAAGTCGTTTTAAACAGTCTAACACCTACCAACCAGTTTTCTGACTGGAGCGGACTTTATGCGGTAATAGGCAGAGCGAATAACAACATTAAATATATTCCCAGAGCTGCCACGCTGGACAGTCGGGTTACAAAAGAGATTGTAAACGATTATCTATCTCAGTCCTACGCGATGCGCGCGATGAGTTATTTTTATCTCGTACGTGTTTGGGGAGACGCCCCCATCAGACTGGAGCCTTATGAAGATCTGACAGAACCAGCAGAACAGGCAAGAGATCCAAAGGAAAAAGTGATCAATGAAGTCATTATTCCTGACCTGCAGAAAGCATATGACCTAACTGTGAAGGGCGCAAAGCCAGTTGTCTTTAATCTTGGCGAGGGAGCGATCTGTGCGGTGCTTGCCGATGTTTATATGTGGAAGAAGGATTATCCGAATGCCATTATATGGATTAAGAAACTGTTTGCGGCAAAAACTCCGACAGGGGCTACTTATACAGGATTGAGTGAGGCAAACCTTCAGCCGTCGGCAACCTGGAAAAGTATTTTTACCAATCCTGCTGGAAGTAACGAAGCCATCTGGAGCATCCATTGGGACTACCTGAAAAACGGCTGTGCATGTATGCAAACTTCATGGACTCCTAACAATAAGCAGATTGTGGTAGATGAGGCCATCTGGGATAAGTGGTTTCAACCTGAATATGCGGCGACTACACGTACTACCGATATCAGACCAAGGCAAACTGCCGATGTATTTGTAGCTCAACCAAAACCGAACAGGGACAGGTTTATAAAATGGTATGCAACAGAGGCGAATCCCACCGCCTCAGATAAATGGCCCGTTACAAGGGAATTGGAGCCTGTATACCTGACGATGTATCGTCTGGCCGATATATATTTGTTGTATGCGGAGGCACTAAATGGCGACAACGATTTAGCTAATGCGTTAAAATATTTGAATTTTGTTCGTAAAAGAGCTGGAGTGGCCGAATACCTTGCTACAGATCCACTGGTTGCAACAAAGGAAGCAATGGAGAATGCTATTTTGAATGAAAGACAGCTGGAGCTTTTTGGTGAAGGTAAAAGGTGGTTCGACCTGGTTCGTACTGGTCATGTGAAAGAAATAATGGATCCCATTCTAAAAAGAAGGCAATTAGATGGAGGTAATATTGAGGCGCCGGGGTTCATCAATCCTGAGGCAAGATCGTATTGGCCCGTTCACAGAAATGTCTTGAATTCTAATAATAAATTGATTCAAAATCCAGGTTATACAGATTAAAAAATAAAATTATGAAGAAGATAATATCAACGGTTAAGGGATTTGCTTTTCTATCCATTATATTGCTGTCTGGATGCTCCTTGTTTGATCTTGACCTGCAGAAGGATTATGAATATGAACATAAGACGCTGGATCCGCATATCAACATCAGCGCGAGACAATTTTTGGAGAACCGTTCGTATGGATCGCCTGAAAACCCAGGGGATACCGTTTTCAAATGGATGAGGAAGGGTCTGGAATATGCAGAAATTGATCTTGCTGAATTTGAAAAACAAGGAATGACTTTCATATTCCTTCATAACGATGCGGTTCGGGTATGGGATGCAAAAACCAAAAAGGTGACCAAAGGCTTATGGTTTGACTACCCAATCGTGACCAGTGTAAACCCTACGACAGGGGTGCCGGTTACACGGCCAGCATTGAAATGGGAAGACTATCCTAAAGAAGATGTGAAGAACTACTTTCTTTACTTAATGTTACAAGGGAATTATAACTTCGATAAACTGACCATTACGAACAGTACTGCACAAACACTGTTACCTCCGGGAAAAATGGCGGCTAAAGTCTCTATGCTTGGCTATGCGAACGATGGTAAAGGGTTTGATCAGGAAGGAAAGATGGATCTAAGATTGGTTAATAATGACGATTTGGCACCTATTATGATCAATGACGTGACTAAAAACAGGTCTGGAGGTTACATCGCAACAAATGGGATAGTGCATGTTTATGGAGCTACTGTTAATCCATTCAGAGCGCCCTGATACTTTTTGATTTCATGAAAAGCGTCTGGAATAAATCATCTCCAGGCGCTTTTTTTATAGCGTCATTTATTGCGGCTAATTTGGATGCTTAGCTTATGAAAAACCCGGTACAGCAGCCTGAATAGGCCTGCCTGTACCGGGTTAAAAGAGATTGTTATTTAGGTAAAGTTTTAAAGAATGGATTATTTTTGTGTGTTTTTAGCCCTTACACTTTTAACCTCTGCCGCTGAAACGACTCCTGCTTTATTGCCAAAGCTGTTTCTAACGAATGATAAAACATCCGCAATTTCCTGATCCTTCAGGAAATTGTGTGCCGGCATTACGTTGGTATAAGTTTCTCCCTCGATTTCTTCCCCAGTGGCCAGGCCGTTAAGGATGACTTTTATCAGCCTGGTTTTATCGCCCAGTACATAAGAAGTTTTACTTAGTGGTGGGTTCATGTTTGGCACGCCGCCCCCGTCTGCCATATGACAGGCCAGGCAAGACTGACCGTATATTTTCTTCCCATTCGCCATCACTGCTGCTGATACTGCCTGTGCTTTCGTCGCAGGAGCCTTTTGCTTCGTCGTTTGGGCGGATAATTTTATGCTTCCTGCGGTTATAGCGAATACAATTATTAGAACTCTTTAAATTATATTTCTTATTTTATATTGTAAACGATGCGATAGATGGTTCCTTTGGAATCATCTGTTACATATAGAGACCCATCAGCACCCTGGGCCAGTCCGCAGGGACGGTGATCTGCTCTGCTCATCGCTGCCTTTTCCGGTGTTCCGGCAAAGTTGTCTGCAAATACTTCCCAGGCACCCGATGGCTTTCCATCTTTAAAAGGCTGGAAAGCAACAAAAAATCCTTTTTGCGGCTCCGGGGCACGGTTCCAGGAACCATGGAAAGCGATAAATGCGCCGTTTTTATAACGTTCAGGGAACATCTTCCCGGTATAGAACAGCAAGCCGTTAGGCGCCATGTGCGCAGGAAAGGCGACTACAGGATCCAGGTACTTTGCATCAGCTTCTTTTTTCTTATCACCTCCATATTCCGGCGCTACAATTTTTTTATGCTGGATGCCATCATAGTACATAAATGGCCATCCGGCGTTGTCGCCTTTTTTCAAAGCATACAGACATTCTGCAGGCAATTCGGCAGATTCTTTAGTGTTGTAAAGTTCCGGCCATGAGCTGCTCAGGTTATCCCTTCCATGCTGCATGACGAAAAGCTGGTTATTTTGCTGGTTCCAGTCCAAACCTACTACATTTCTTAATCCTGTGGCGTAACGCTGACCTTCGCTGTAGCTCTGGTTCAGTTTATCTTTTTTAAACTGCCAGATGCCCGCTGCGGAGTCCAGTAGCGGACAGCCCGGGATACCCGGAGATCTTAAGCCGCGGTCTTGTTCCTGGCAGGAATTTGAAGGCACGCCAATGTTTACATACAGGTTGCCATCATTGTCGAGTACCAATGATTTGGTTTCATGTTGACGGCCCATTTTTAGTCCTTTCACAATCGTTTCGGGATGATTTGGGTCGATCACTTCGTTCTTGTCATTTAATTTGTATCTGAACACTTCCTGGTTTGAGGACGCATACAGATACCCGTCTTTAAGATAGATGCCCGTACCACCATAATTGCCAAAACCGCCAGTGATCGTTGCGCGGCCTTCGCTGTTCTCTTTCAGCACTATAATCCCCTTTTCCTCCTTTACGCGGGCTAACTTTACATAAATAATGCCCTGGGGGGTGACAACAATATGGCGGGCTTTGGCACCGATATCGGCTACCTTCAATGCGCCGAATCCTTCTGGCAGCTTCAATCCGACATTGTCTGCATCTGGTTTTGGACCGCCGATGGCAGGGTGGCCCTTAAATGCATATAAACCGAAAATGATCAATGCACATAGGGCAAGAGGTATTAAAAATATCTTCTTCATTGGAATATGTTTTTGTTTAATTTAGCAACCGCAATATTTATGGATGTTAAGTTACCACAAATATTGTGCTTTTCTTATTTACGAGGGGTTTTCCTAACGTAATAAAGCCGTTGCACACCATAAGATAGGTGCCTGCCCATGTAAGTCGCCTACGTTCCTTTTCCGGTCTAAATAATACTGCAGGTCATTTTTCTTATTTGTTCCTTCGCAAACTTCAGTAATATCATTGTTCTCATTGATATAAGTAATCAGTTTAAGCCATGCTTTACGGGCAGCCTTGCCATAAACTTCTTTATCCAGCCAGCCATTTTTTATACCTGTAATAAATGCAAAGGTGAACATTCCGGTCGCAGATGTTTCTGGCCATGATTCCGGCTTATCGATCAGCTGTCTCCACATCCCCTCCTCTGTCTGGTATTTTAGTAAGGAGGCCATCATATCCTTATATCCTTTCATGATCCTTTCGTAGTTCGGATTGGTTTTCGGTACAGATCTTAACAATTCTGCCATACCTACGGCCATCCATCCATCTCCGCGTGCCCAGTAATATGGAACATCCGGGGCATGGTAAAATAATCCGTTTGGTTTTTGCAGTTGGTCCAGGTAAAACACCATCTCTTTCGCAGCACGGTCTATATATTTCTGATCTCCTGTGGCTCTGTAAGCCTGGGCCTGCAGGGCGGTGATCATAAACATATCATCTATCCATAAGCGCGTTTGCCAGGTATAGCCCTGTTTATAAAACTCATGAGATTCAGGTTTTACTCTTGGACCTTCAGGTGGCCCCCATTGCTTATCGGCAATAGAAATCCCCAGATCAAGGTATTTTTTTTCTTTTGTCTGCCTATACAACTCGAGTGGAACAGCACCAAATACGCTGTAGTCCACATGGTCAGGAACAGGGATCATTTTAGCCTCTACACCGAAAAGTGGCTCAAACCGTTCTTTGAGCTGCGATAAAAGCTCGACATTCCTGCTTTCTTTTGCAAAAGTCAATGCCCCGTACCAGGTACAGGTTTCAGGATAGGTGATGACTTTTGGAGGACCAGGCCTGTTAAAATTAGTGTGGGGCGTTTCAATAAAATGATCGGCCACTTTTGTACCGATCTCTTTTGGGGAAGCACCCTTTGGCCAGTGTTTTAAATCTGCCGCTCTGGATTGAGCATCGAGATTGCTATATCCTGCTAAAGTCAGGACAGATGTGACACAGGCGATGCCTAAAATAGAGTTTTTGTTCATAATTATGGATGGAAAGCATTCCTTACTGCTTTTTAATTTGGTTGTTGTAATAAAGTTAGGGTTTATTTGATGCTTTGGAAATCCATGAGTGGCATCTTAGCCAACAGAAGGGTGTTTTCGGCCGGATTCTAGCATTAATGGTAAAATTGTTGATCACTTGGCTAAATTTGAACAGTAATTTTTAGCTGATTATTGGTCAATTGCATGGGTGGGCGCAGCATTTAAAATAATTATGTAACTTAATGCCCGTGGAACACTAAAGATAATGATATGAAGAAATATTTTGGTTTGGCGCTAATATTAGCCTTATCTGTAAATGCAAACGCACAACATAAGCTGGAGAAGCTTTGGGAAACGGATAGTGTAATTAATCTGCCGGAGTCCGTATTGCCTGATCTTAAAGATAAGCTGCTGTATACTTCTGTAATGGGTAACAGCCCAACCGATAAAGATGGCATAGGAGGGATAGCTAAAATCGGCCTGGATGGTAAGGTGATAGATTTGAACTGGATTTCGGGATTGAATTCGCCAAAGGGGCTTGCCAGATTGGGTAACCTCATGTATGCCGCTGACGTAACAGATGTGGTGGTGATCGACGTAAAAAAAGGGAAGGTGATTTCAAAGATCCCGGTAGACAGCGCTGTTTTCCTGAATGACATTGCAGTAAGCGATAAAGGAATCGTATACGTATCTGATTCGAGGACCAAACGTATCCATAAAGTCGAGAATAACAAGGTTTCTTTATACATGGAGGATATCAGTGGTGTAAATGGTCTGAGAACCATTGGCGATGACCTTTATATTGTAGGAGGAAAAACGGTATGGAAAGCAGATGCGCAGAAGAAACTTAGCAAAATTGCTGAACTGCCTAACGGTGGCGACGGCATAGAGCCTGTTGGAAACGGAGATTTTTTATTCACGAGCTGGGCAGGCTATGTGTATTATATCTATGCAGATGGTAAACATGAGCTGCTGCTGGATACACATGTGGAGAAGAAAAATACGGCCGATCTGGGATACGATCCGGTTAAGCGGATTCTGTATATTCCAACGTTCTATAAGAAGTCGGTAATGGCCTATCAATTGAAATGAAATTAAGGATAGTTTAACAAATAGAAAGTTTTTTTTATTTATTAACAGAAATTTTATAGAAAATACTCGTATTCGTAATTAAAAAACTTGAAATTAGAAACCTAATTAAACATGTTAGGTAAACACACACACAAGTTGCAATTATGGAATCAAGAAGAGAATTTATTAGAAAGTCTTTGTTGCTATCCGGTGCCGCGGGGCTTTCAACCATGCTGCCAGCCTCTATTCAGCGGGCGCTGGCCATCGATCCGAAATTAGGAAGTAGTTTTTTCGATGCAGAGCATATTGTGATCCTGATGCAGGAGAACAGGTCTTTTGACCATTGTTTCGGTACGCTGAGTGGGGTTAGGGGATTCAATGACCCACGCGCGGTAACCCTGCCGGACCAAAAGCCGGTATGGATGCAGACCAATGCGATTGGCGAGACTTATGCCCCTTTCCGCTTAAATATTAAAGATTCGAAGGTAACCTGGATCGGTTCTTTGCCGCATTCAAGGGCCAGTCAGGTGGATGCCTACAATAAAGGAAAATACGATAAATGGCTGACCGCGAAAAAATCGGGGAATAAAAAATATACAGGTATGCCCTTAACATTGGGGCACTATATACGTGAAGACCTTCCGTTTAACTATGCGATGGCAGATGCTTTCACCGTATGTGACCAGAATTTTTGCTCGGGGATGACGAGTACTACCCCTAACCGCTCTTTCTTCTGGACAGGTAAGAGCAGTTATGAGCTGGACGGATTACAAAAAGTAAACATCAGGAATGATGACTTTAGCTACGGGAAACTGCCATGGCGTGCATTTCCCGAATTACTTCAGGAAAATAATGTGTCTTGGAAATTCTATCAGAATGATTTGAGTTGTGGCGGAGGTTACAAAGGAGAAGAGCGTGCATGGCTGGGTAATTTTGGTTGTAATTTATTGGAATTCTTTGCCGCCTACAATGTTAAGTTTTCCTCACGCTATGTGAAAAATCTGCAGAACCTGGTAGAGACCCTGCCGGGTGAGATCAACAAACTTCAGGAGGCGAGCCCTTCCAGTGACGCTGCAGCCAAAAAGATCAATGCCAGCCTTAAGCACAAAATGGAAGCGCTGGATAATGCAGCGGCCGAACTGAAAAAATGGAGTCAGGAAGAATATGATAAGTTGTCTGACACACAAAAGGCCTTGTTTAAAAGTGCGTTTGTGATTAACTCAGGAGATCCTGATTATAGAGAGATCACCACATTAAGCTATAAGGAAGGTGCTGCAGAACGAAAAGTTACGGTTCCTAAAGGTGATGTCCTGCACCAGTTTAGAACAGATGCAAATACGGGTAAGCTGCCTGCAGTTTCCTGGCTGGCAGGGCCACAGAATTTTTCTGATCATCCAAGTGCGCCATGGTACGGCGCATGGTACGTATCTGAAGTACTGGACATTTTGACTAAAAATCCTGAAGTCTGGAAGAAGACGATCTTTATCACCACTTATGATGAAAATGATGGATATTTTGATCATGTTCCGCCCTTCTCCATTCCGGATGCAAAGGTTCCGGGCACAGGTCTGGTTTCTAAAGGGATAGATACAGAGGAAGAGCACGTAAGGCTGGCCAATGAACTGAAGCAGGGAGTCCCTGAAAAAGCTGCTAGAGAGGCACCTATAGGCCTTGGCTTTAGGGTGCCGATGCTGATCGCTTCGCCCTGGAGCAGGGGTGGCAGGGTTTGCTCGGAGGTTTTCGACCATACGTCAACCTTGCAATTCCTGGAAGTGTTTTTCAGTAAAAAATTGAATAAAGAGATCAGGATAGAGAACATCAGCAACTGGCGCAGGACGATATGTGGCGACCTGACTTCAGTGTTTACGCCGTTTAATGGAGAAAAAGCAGGTAAAATAGATTTTTTGGACCGTAACCATATGGTTGAAACGATCTACAATGCAAAGTTTAAAGCTGATCCCTCAGGGTTTAAAAAAATAACGGAGGCCGATGTAGTGGCATTTAAGGCGAAGCCGGTAGGCAGCGGGGTCATGCCACAGCAGGAAAAAGGTATCCGACCTTCCTGTGCTTTACCCTATGAACTGTATGTGGATGGACAATTGCAGGGCGATCAAAAGAACTTTGAGTTAAAATTTGAAGCTGGCAAAGGCGTTTTTGGTGAAAAAGCAGCAGGCGCCCCTTTTACCGTTTATGCTCCTGTGAAATATAAGGACGCATCAGGTGCCGAGATGTGCAGGAACTGGTCGTTCGCGGTGATTGCGGGGGACACGCTAAGTTATAACTGGCCGGTAGACAGTTTTGAGAATGGCAAATATCATCTTCGGGTAAATGGGCCTAACGGATATTACCGGGAATTTATGGGAAGCCGTAATAACCCTGGGCTAACCATGTCTGTCGCCTACGAACAGCGTGGAGCGAATGGGAAACTGACAGGAAATGTAGTGCTCAAAATCGTCAATGTGAATGCTTCAAAGGACTATGCTGTAGCCATTAAAGACCTTGGCTATCGCAATAATGATGTTCAGAAAAAGATTGCTGCGGGCAGTACCCAGGAAGTTGTGCTGAATTTAAAGCAAAGCCATGGCTGGTATGATTTTAATGTGCGTGTTGAAGGTGCCGATCAATTTGAACAGCGGTATGCCGGAAGGGTAGAAACCGGGGCTGCAAGCTTTACCGATCCTGTTATTGGAGGAATTGTATAGATTATTTGCCAATGATAACTAAGAATGTTTAAATTGGTAAAAACTAAAGGAGATCAGTTATGGCTAAGGAACATCAATATCAAGCGACACTTACATGGGCGGGCAACAAAGGCTCGGGAACAATGGACTACAGGTCCTACGACAGAAGTTATATCGTCTCTATAGACAATAAGCCGGATATCATTGGCTCTTCTGAATCTGCATTTCTTGGCGATAAAACTAAGCATAATCCGGAGGACCTTTTACTGGCCTCGATTTCTTCCTGCCATATGCTGTGGTACCTGCACCTCTGCTCGCAGAATGAGATTATCGTAATGGATTATAAAGATCGGCCCGTAGGGAAAATGACTGAAAATGCGGATGGCAGTGGCCATTTTACAGAGGTCGTTCTGAATCCTGTCGTAGTGATTACCGATGAATCGCAAATTGAAAAGGCGAATGCACTGCACGACCAGGCCCATAAAATGTGCTTTATTGCCAATTCCTGTAACTTTCCGATTGATCGCCGGCCGCAGGCTGTTGTAGAGCGTAGCTAATCGCCGGGGCTGAAGTATAAATAAACGGCATGTCTTTCATAATGTTTATTTTTATTTAATTTTGTTTTAATTGGTTTAATTTCGTTTCTTCATGGATCTGATTTAAGCTGCATGCCTGCATGTTTCATAAAACAGCGAAACCAAGTACCATTAAACAAGCTTACCCTATGCCATCATTTATGATACCCCAGAGACGACGTTGGTTTATTATTTTCATTATATTCCTTGCAATTGTATTTAATTACTTCGACCGTCAGATTGTATCTATTC